>CALXYR010000024.1 GCA_944393025.1 uncultured Clostridia bacterium
ATATTCTATAAAATGGGAATTAGAGGATTTATCATTTAAATATTTATATCCAGAAGATTATAGAGAAATTGTTGAAGGAATAGATAAAAAAAGAGAAGAAAGACTAAAATTTATAGACCTTATAATGGAACAAATAAAAACTGAATTAAAGAAACAAAAGATTGATGCAGAAGTAACAGGAAGAGCAAAACATCTTTATAGTATTTATAGAAAAATGAAAAGAGATAATTCTACTTTAGATCAGATATATGACTTATTTGCATTAAGAATTATTGTGAATTCAGTAAAAGATTGTTATACTGCATTAGGAATAGTACATGATTTATATAATCCAATGCCTGGAAGATTTAAAGATTATATAGCAGTACCAAAACCAAATATGTATCAATCATTACATACTACTTTAATAGGACCAAAAGGTACACCTTTTGAAGTACAAATTCGTACTTGGGACATGCATAAAGTAGCAGAATATGGTATTGCAGCACATTGGGCATATAAAGAATCTAGCTTTTTTAGTGGAAAAAAAGCAAATGTAAAAGTAGAAGAAGATAAACTTGCTTGGGTAAGAGAAACATTAGAATGGCAGAGTGAAATGCAAGATCCAGAAGAATTTATGCAAACATTAAAAAAAGAATTATTCGAAGATGAAGTATATATATTTACTCCAAAAGGTGCAATAAAAGTATTACCAAAAGATTCAACACCAATAGATTTTGCTTATCAAATTCATGAGCAGATTGGTCATAAAATGGTAGGATGTAAAATAAACAGTAAAATGATGCCTATTATAACAAAATTAAAGAGTGGAGATATAGTTGAAATATTAACATCTGATCAATCTAAAGGTCCAAGTAGAGATTGGCTTAAATTTGTAAAAAGTTCTGGAGCAAGAAATAAAATATTATCATGGTTTAAGAAAAATCAAAGAACAGAAAATATTGAAAAAGGAAAAGAACTAATAGAAAAAGAATTAAAGAAAATAGGTATAAAACATGAAGAATTATTTAAACCAGAATTTATTGGAGCAGCTTTAAATAGATATAAATATGGAACAATAGAAGACATGTATGCAAGTGTTGGATTTGGCTCAATATCACAAGGAAAAATAATTGCAAGAATGTTAGAAGAATACAGAAAAGTAAATAAAACAGATGAGATAGAAAAAAAATTAGAAGAATTGTCTAAAGAAAAGACCAATAAAGTAAAACCTTCTCAAAACGGTATTATTGTTAAAGGTATTGATAATTGTTTAGTAAAATTATCTAAATGCTGTAATCCTGTTCCAGGAGATGAAATAATAGGATATATAACAAGAGGAAGAGGTGTATCTGTACATAGAACAGATTGTGTGAACACAAAAAGATTATTATCTGAAGATAATAGAATTATAGATGTTTATTGGAGTGATAATAAGAAAACTACATATAGTGCAGATATAGAAATATATTCAAATGATAGATTAGGACTTTTAGCAGATATAGTCAAAGTATTAGGAGATAATAAATGTAATATAATGGCTGTTACATCAAAAACAAATAAAGAAAAAATAGCATTAATAGAATTAACTATTGAAGTTGAAAATATAGAACAATTGAATAAGGTTTTAAAAGCAGTAAGAAAAATAGACAGTGTATATGAAGTTAAAAGAAAAAAATAAAGGGGGAAAATATATGAAAATAGAACCAAGAACATTACCTGGTTTTATGGAATTATTACCAAATGAACAAATAAAATTTAACAATATGATGGAAAAAATAAAAAAATCCTATGAAAAATTTGGATTTTTACCAATAGATACTCCTATAATAGAAATGGCTGATGTACTTCTTGCAAAAGCAGGAGGAGAAACAGAAAAGCAAATATATCGTTTTAACAAAGGTGAAAATGATTTAGCATTAAGATTTGATTTGACAGTTCCACTTGCTAAATATGTTTGTGAATATTATAATGATTTAAGTTTTCCTTTTAAAAGATATCAAATAGGAAAAGTATATAGAGGTGAAAGGCCACAAAAAGGTAGATATAGAGAATTTTATCAATGTGATATAGATATTATAGGGGATGGAGAATTAAGCATAATAAATGATGCACAAATGTGTTTAGTAATCTATAATACTATAAAAGAAATAGGATTTGATAATTTTACAATAAAAATAAATAATAGAAAATTATTAAATGGATTATTTTCTCAGCTAGATTTAAATAATAAATCAGTAGAAGTACTAAGAATAATAGATAAAATAGAAAAAATAGGTAAAGAAAATGTTATAAAATGTTTAAAAGACTTAAATATTGAAGATAAAAAAATAAATGAGATTATAGAATTTATTGAAATAAAAGGAACAACAGATGAAAAATTAGAAAAGTTGAAAAATTTGAATTTTGAAGATGAATTATTTAATACTGGAATTGAAGAATTAGAACAAGTAGTAAATTGTATTAAAATATTTGATATTCCAAATAGCAATTTTATGGTAGATTTAACTATAGCAAGAGGTTTAGATTATTATACAGGAACTGTATATGAAACATTTTTAAATGATTATAGAGAACTTGGAAGTATATGTTCTGGCGGAAGATATGATAATTTGGCTGAATTTTATACAGACAAAAAATTACCAGGTGTAGGAGTATCTATAGGATTAACTAGACTTTTTTCAAAATTAAGTGAACTTAATATATTAAATGAAAAAGAACAAGCGATATCAAAAGTTTTAGTTGTATCAATAACAGATAATATAAATATTGCTTTTGATGTAGCAAATAAAATAAGAGAAGCGGGAATAAATACAGATATATATTTAGAAAATAAAAAAATAAAAGCAAAATTCAAATATGCAGATAGATTAAAAATACCTTATGTTGCAATAATTGGAGAAGAAGAAGAAAAAAATAGAACTGTAACACTAAAAAATATGGAAACAGGTGAACAAAAAGAATTAAATCTAGATGATGCAATAGATATTTTAAAGAATTAATAATGTATAATAAAAATAGCTATAAAAGATATTTTAAAAGCTTTTATAGTTATTTTTTCTAATAGAAAATTATATAAATTTATAGTTCAATAAATTTATACTTTATAAGTTATTAGGTTATATTTTTTTATCTTTCAGCATATATTTATATATAGTAGACTTGTACATAAATAAAATATATATTATTTTAAGGAGATATATGATAAATTTAGCTGTAATTGATTTAAAAGATATTATTAAATACTTAATAAAAGTAACTATATTAATAGCAGTTGTAGTAATATTAACAAAATTCTTTTCAGGATTTAAAACCAAACTTAATATAAGTAAAAATTCTTTGTTATCTTTTTTGGATATAACTATTCCAAGTATAAAACTATCGAATAATAATGAAGAGAAAATTGTTAATAATGTTATAGAAAAAAAACCACTAAAAATGGTGTTAGGACTAGAATTGGGTGTTCTAGATAGTACTGAGAAAAATACGGACAATACAGAAAGTGTTTCAACTAATACTACAAATGATAATAATAATGAAAATATGAATGAAGAAGAAGTTGAAGAAGCACAAACAGGAATAGAAACTAAAGTTTTAGAAAATAATGTACCTGAAAAATATACAAGTGAATATAATGGGGTAAAAATAAGAAATGAAACAGATATTAAGTTAACAAAAGATATGCTTACACCAAATGTAGATATAAATACAAAGAGCATAGTTATATTTCATACTCATACATGTGAAAGTTATACTCCTACAGAAAAATATAAGTATAAGGCTTCTGGAAATTTCAGAACTACAGATATAAATTATTCTGTTGCAAGAGTAGGAACAGAACTTACAAAATATATGCAACATTATGGCTATAATGTTATTCATGATACAACATTATATGATTATCCTTCATATAGTGAATCTTATGATAGATCTTTAAAAGGAGTAGCAAAAATATTAGAAGAAAATCAAAATACAGATATATTATTTGATCTACATAGAGATGCTATAGGAGATAGTTCATATGCTCCAACTGTTAAAATAGGAGAAGAAGAGGCAGCTCAGTTAATGTTTGTTATAGGAAGTAATGGAGGAGGAAAACATGATAACTGGAATGAAAATTTAAAATTTGCAATTAAAATACAAGAAAAAGCAAATGAACTTTATCCAGGACTATTCAAACCAATAATACTTAGAAATAGTAGATATAACCAACAATTAGCAAAAGGTGCTAGCATAATTGAAGTTGGAGCTACAGGAAATACAATGGAACAATGTTTAAATAGTATGAAATATTTATCAAAAGTATTAAGCGAAATATTATGAATATTAATTTAATGTTACTAACAATTAATATTTAAGTGTATACAAATTAAAATATTGTATACACTTATTTTTTGGAAAAAATATGCATAGTTACCATTAAATACTTTTGGAAAATTTACAGTTTTTTTGTAAAATTACTTGAAAAAAAATCTTATTATGATATTATATATTTGAGAAATATCATATATTATACAAAGGAGGAACGACATTGAAAAACATTAAAGTAGATTTTAAAAATGCGAGAGTTTTTGAAAAAAATGTAATGGAATATACTGATAAGGTTGCAGAAATACATAAAAAATTGCATTCTAAGGCAGAAAAAAAAGATGAATTTTGTGGATGGTTAGATTTACCAACTAATTATGATAAAAAAGAATTTGAAAAAATAAAAAAATCAGCAGAAAAAATACAAAAAGATTCAGATGTATTATTAGTTATAGGTATAGGAGGCTCATATTTAGGAGCAAGAGCAGTTATAGAATCATTAACAAATACATTTTATAATATGCAAGAAAAAGAAACAAGAAAATTACCACAAATACTATATGTAGGAAATAATTTAAGTCCAAATTATATAATGGATTTAATAGATTATATATCAGATAAAGATATATCAATAAATGTAATTTCAAAATCTGGAACTACAACAGAACCTGCAATAGCTTTTAGAATATTTAGAGAAATATTAGAGAATAAATATAGTTTAAAAGAAGCAAGAGAAAGAATATATATTACAACAGATAAAAGAAAAGGTGCTTTAAAAGAACTTGCAAAAAAAGAAAAATATACTACATTTGTTATACCAGACAACATTGGAGGAAGGTATTCTGTTTTAACAGCAGTAGGACTTTTACCAATAGCGGTAGCAGGAATAGATATAGATGAATTAATGAAAGGTGCAAAATTTGCTCAAGATAGATATTCAGATGAAAACCTAAAATATAATGAATGCTATAAATATGCAGTTTTAAGAAATGTGCTATATGAAAAAGAAAAAAACATAGAATTATTAGTTACTTATGAACCTAAAATGCATTATTTTATAGAATGGTGGAAACAATTATTTGGAGAAAGTGAAGGTAAAGAACAAAAAGGAATATATCCATCAGGAGCAGAATTTACAACAGATTTACATTCGTTGGGACAATATATACAAGAAGGAAGAAGAAATTTATTTGAAACAGTAATAAACATAGAAAAATCTCAAAGAGACTTAACTTTAAAAAAGGAAGAAGAAGATTTAGATAATTTAAATTATTTAGAAGGTAAATCTTTAAGCTATATTAATAAAAAGGCGATGGAAGGAACAATTACTGCACATGTAGATGGTGATGTCCCAAATATCGTAATTAACATGGAAAAATTAGATGCAAATAATATAGGACAACTTATATACTTTTTTGAATTAGCATGTGCTATGTCTGGAGAAATTTTAGGAGTAAATCCATTTAATCAACCAGGTGTAGAAAAATATAAAACAAATATGTTTAAGTTATTAGGTAAAACTAAATAGAGACAATTTGCATTATATATAGAATGAGTTTTTATAGAAAGAAAGGTATAAAAAATGAAAAATAAAATTAAAACAATTATTTTTATAATAATATTCGTATTAATTTTAGTATGCTCAAACAATGTTTATGCAACATCTTCACAATTAAAAGTACTAGAGTATACAGATGAATATAAAGAATATATGGCTCTTAGTGATGAAGAAAAGAAAGAAAGACTAGAGCCAAGTAGATATAATGTAATTGAACCAAAAACAAATACTCAATATTTAAAAGAAATGAATAATTTGTTTAAAAGTGCAACATTACTAAAAAGTAATTTACAATCTTCTTATGATTTAAGAACAATTATTCAAAACAATGTAAAAATAAGAAATCAAATGCAAACTAATTCTTGTTGGGCATTTGCAACTATAGGAAGTTTAGAAAGTAATTTAGGATTATTAGATTATAGGTTAGGAAATACAAATGCAGAATATGATTATTCTGAAAGACATATGGATTATGCAGCAAGGAAAGATGCTTTTATTAATAATGAAACCAATGAATATGGCTATTCTATGACCTTTGAAGAAGGTGGAACATTTTTTATGGCCCAATCATATTTAACAAATGGATTAGGAGCCATTAGCGAAGAAGAAATGCCTTTTGAAAATAATGAAAACAATATAGATATATCAGAAATAAAAGATAAAAATACAGTTACTACAGTATATGATACTATTATGTTTGAAGATATTGATGATATAGGAAAAACAGAATTAATGTCTAAAATGAAACAAACTATTAGCAATTATGGTGGAATATATGCAGGAATGCATGGAGCTCAACTTTTATCTGATTCATATAATAAAGAAACAGGAGCAATTTATTGTTCGGATGCGGATAAATATCCAATGAATCATGCAGTAGTATTAATAGGTTGGGATGATAATTATGATAAAAATAATTTTAATGAATCTAGTAGACCAGAAAACAATGGTGCATGGATAGCAAAAAATTCTTGGGGAGATATAATTGAAGTAACATTATTACAGGCAAAAGCAGCAGTATATACACAATTTACAGAAGAATGCAATGAACAAGGTTGGAATTCTCCATATGATGTTGAAAACGAATTTGTGTTACAAAAATTAGGAGAAGAATATGGTAATACTAAAGTAAAAATAGATGGAGATAATGTAGTAATTGAAATAGGAGATAAAGGCTATATGTATATTTCTTATGATGATGTACATATATATAGTGAATTATATGCTTTTGAAAAGTCAACAGATTCAAAAGATTATGATAAACTTTATCAAAATAACAAATTATTAGCTGGTACATTAGTAGCTACTGTATCTGAAAATCCAATTTATATAGCAAATAAATTTTTAAGAGACTCAACAAATAACAATGAAGAACTTACAATGGTTAGTTTATTTACAATGCAAGAGATAACATGTAAAGTATATGTTAATCCAGGAAGTAGCGATTTAGGAAATTTACAAGAAGCAAAATTAGAAGCAGGAGAAACAATTACTATTCAACCTGGCTATCATACAATAATTTTAGCTGAACCAATAAAATTAACAGGAGATTCTTTTGCAGTAGCAATTAGTATAGATACAAGCGACATTCAAAAAACATTTTTAATTGAGACAAAGGCAGTAGATGAAAATGTAGAAGTAAATGCTGATGAAAGCTTTTTCACTACAAGTGAAGGTTTTAATGTAGGACAGTGGTCAGATTTAACAGAACAGGAAGATGAAGGAGCACATGGGAATGTATCAATTAAAGCCTTTACAAAAGATACATCAATTAAGCCAGTATTAGATAAAATAGAAATTACAAAAGTACCTACAAAAGTAACATATACAGAGGGAGAAAATTTTAATCCTACTGGAATGGTTGTAATAGCAACATATAGTGATATGAGTACAAAAGAAATAAAAGATTATAAGATAGAAAATGGAGAAAATTTATATTACGGACAAGAAAATGTGACTATTTCATATACAGAAGGAGATATTACAAAAACAGTTGAGCAAAAAATAACAGTTAATGAATTGGTAGTTGAAAAAGAAGTAGAAGGCATTGAAATAGTAAAAAAACCTACAAAACTTACATATATGCAAAATGATGAAAAATTAAATTTAGATGATGGACTTATTAAAATAATATATTCAGATGGTTCAACAGAAGAATTAAATATGAATTCTCAATCAATTACAGTAACAGGATTTAATAGTGGAAAAATTGGAAAACAAACAATAACATTAGAATATAAAGGATTTACTGCAACATTCGAAATTGAAATTACGGAAAAGATAAAACCAATATCTTCAAATTTAGAAGAAATAAGTGTTAATGTTAATGAGGCAAAAGCATATTATTATTCTAAATTAAATAAAGAAGAATATTTTGACTTAAAAATAAAAGTAGAAAATATAAAAGATATAGATGAAAATACACAATATACATACTATTATTATTTATCATCAAATAATTCTGAAGATACAGAAAAAGATTGGATTAAAATAGAAAATACAAAACTAGAACAAAAAAATGGAACATATTTTATCACATTTAATATAAATACAAAGGGAATAAGCAATATGGATGAATTATTAGAGGCACAAGATTTATATATTTCTTTAAAAGAAGTTGCAAGTGCAAATGGTGAAAATGTAGAACAAGTAAAAACTAATAAAATTAATACTGAAAATGTAGATGTTCAATATTATTTAGATGATGAACATGTTGGTTCTTTAGATGACATTATAGGAAATGGTGACAATGATGATAATGATAACAATGATAATGACAATAATAATAGTAATAATAACATCACTGACAATACTATATCACCAAAACCAATTCCACAAGCAGGTGCAATTTCAATAGGAGCATTTATATTAATAATTATGTTATCATTAGGAGTATACTTCTTTATAAAACATAAAAATATAGATAAATAAGGCATATATATATTGACATAATTTATGTGAAGTTATATAATATTTTACATAGTAAAAAAACATAAATGAGACAAAGTAAAATAAAGGTTGTTAAAAGAGAAGAATAATCTAGGCTGAAAGTTATTCTAAACAAACATATTTGAAAAACTACCTCATTGTTCCTAGAAAAAAACTAGGCGTAGGCATTTGCGTTAAAGGCATTAACTAAGTAAAAAAAAGGGTGGAACCGTGCATATATATAGCACCCCTCTGTAATTAAAGGTGATTACAGAGGGGTGCTTTGTTTGTAAGTTTTACACAAATTTAATTTAAATATTTGGAGGGATTTATATGAAAATTACTTTAAAAGATGGATCAGTTATGGAAGCAGAAAAAGGAATATCAGTTTTAGAATTGGCAAAAAAAATAAGTGAGGGACTTGCAAGAAATGCAACATGTGGAAAAGTAAATGGAAAAGTTCAAGACTTAAGATACAAAATTAATGAAGATTCAGAAGTAGAAATATTAACTTTTGAAAATAGTGAAGAAGGTAAAAAAGCATATTGGCATACAACTTCTCATATTATGGCCCAAGCAATAAAAAGAATATATGGAAATAATATAAAATTAGCAATAGGTCCATCAATAGATGAAGGATTTTATTATGATTTTGATGTTAAAGAAAATATTTCATCAGAAGATTTTGAAAAAATAGAAGCAGAAATGAAAAAAATAATAAAAGAAGATTTACCAATTGAAAGATATACCCTTTCTAGAGAAGACGCTATTAAATTTGAAAAAGAGCAAGGAGAAGAATATAAAGTAGAATTAATAGAAGAACTTCCAGAAGGAGAAGAAATTTCTTTTTACAAACAAGGAGAATTTACAGATCTTTGTGCAGGACCACATTTAATGAGTACTGGTAAGGTTAAAGCAGTAAAAATATTAACTTCTTCAGGAGCATATTGGAGAGGAAATGAGAAAAATAAAATGCTTCAAAGATTTTATGGTATTTCTTTTCCTAAATCAAGTCAAGTTGATGAATATTTACAAAAATTAGAAGATGCTAAACAAAGAGATCATAGAAAAATTGGAAAACAATTAGATTTATTTATGACACATGAATTAGTTGGTTCAGGGCTTCCTATGTATTTACCAAATGGAGCTACAATAAGAAGACTATTAGAACAATATATTTTAAATAAAGAAGTAAAGCTAGGATATAAACATGTATATACACCTTCACTTGCAAATGTTGCATTATACAAAACAAGTGGACATTGGGATCATTATAAAGATGATATGTTTCCAGTAATGAAAATGGATGAAGAAGAAATGGTACTAAGACCAATGAATTGTCCTCATCATATGTTAATATATAAAAATGCAATGCATTCATACAGAGATTTACCAATAAGAATAGGAGAACTTGCACATGATTTTAGATATGAAGCAAGTGGAAGTGTTTGTGGTTTAGAGAGAGTTAGAGAAATGTGTCAAAATGATGCACATATATTTGTAACACCAGAACAAATAAAACCTATTTTTGGTGAAGTTGTAAATTTAATTTTAGCTGTATACAAAGATTTTGGATTTAAAGATTATACATTTAGATTATCTTTAAGAGATAAAGAAAATAAAGAAAAATATTTTGATGATGATGAAATGTGGGAAAATGCTGAAAGCCAATTAAGAGAAATACTAAAAGAATTAAATATAAACTTTTATGAAGCAAAAGGAGAAGCAGCATTTTATGGACCAAAATTAGATGTTCAAATAAAAACAGCCATAGGACATGATATAACAATATCTACATGTCAATTAGACTTTTTATTACCTCAAAGATTTGAATTAGAATATATTGGAGAAGATGGAAAAGCACATAGACCAATAGTTATTCATAGAGCAATACTTGGAACATTTGATAGATTCATATCATTCTTAATTGAAGAAACAAAAGGAGCATTTCCAATATGGCTTGCACCTGTACAAGTAAAGCTTCTTACAATTTCAGATAATCATAAAGAATATGCACAAAAAGTAAAAGAAAAATTAGAAGATAAAGGAATAAGAGTAGAATTAGATGCTAGAAGTGAAAAGATTGGTTATAAGATTAGAGAAGCTCAACTTCAAAAAATTCCATACATGTTAGTTATTGGAGATAAGGAAAAAGAATCAGAAACTGTTGGCGTACGCTCAAGAAAAGAGGGAGATGTAGGAGCAATGCCTATTAATGAATTTTTATCAAAAGTAGTAAATGAAATAGAGACATTTGCGTAAAAAGGTTTACATAGTTGATAAATGATACTATTTGTGCTAAAATAATAGTATCATTTTTTATTGTATAGGAAAAATCGAAGATTTTGACTATACAACAAGGTTAAGTTTCCTTGGACTGTGCATATTTGCGAAGCAAAATGCACATGTGGCGAAGCCACTTTTCTTATAAAAAGAAACTAAAGAATAGGAGAAAAAACGAAATGAATGATACTACTTTTCCTAGTTTACAGCAAATACTAGAAAAATCAACTACAATTGAGGAGGTTTGGAAGAACTATATTGATGAATTAAGGAAACAACCATCAATTTATAATGTATTCTATGCTAACAAGCTGGAAGAATTCAGAAGAATGTTATCTGTTGAAAAATTACGGGAATTAGAGCAAGAATTTCAAGATGTAAAAGAGTATCTAAGAACTATATCAAAAGAATACGGCATAAGAATTCAGTTAAAAAGAAGACAAAAAACTTTTATAAGTATAAACCAAAAAATTAGGTTGTATTTGTTGAAAGGTTTACCTTTGGATAGGATTAACGATCTACTTGGATTCAGAATTGTGCTATGCACAGGAACAAAAGACAATGCTGAGACAGTTAGACTTTGTTACAAAATTATGAATGAACTAATTGAATATTTTGTAATGAAAAGAGGTTGTCTTTTAACTGAAGCAGAACCAATTTTAACTGAGTCAATAGCAACAAATAGTGATCAGGATATTTTTATTCCAAAAACTAGAAACTTAATTCCAGGCTTTGAAAACAATGTAAAGGACTATATTAGCACACCAAAGAATAATGGTTATCAAGGTCTTCATACTATTGTAAGAAAACCTGATGGATTAGTTTTTGAAATCCAAATTAGAACTATGGCCATGGATATTAGATCCGAATATGGCTGTGCAAGCCATTCGAATTACAAAGCAGAAAAATATGAGGCTGCAAATATTGATTTGGATTTTTCAAAGGTACAAATTCAAGGGTTTAAAGCCTTAGAAAATGGAGAAATTTATGATAGTGTTTTCTTAATAAAATCTGGTGATCCATTCAATTTGCTGTAATAGTTTCAAACACCTAAAGATAATTCTTTAGGTGTTTTTTTGTATATTTATTTGATTTTGTTTTAGGTTGTGATATAATACTAAATGAAAATTATGGAGGAAAAATATGTCTAAAGTTATAAAAAAAACAGAAGAAGTATTTGAAGAAAATTTAAAATATATAGGCCTTGATTTAAATAAAATTCCAGCTTTTTTAAAAAAACATGAAAGTCTTAATTTTAGACCTTCAAAATCTTATGATGATTCTATATATAAAGTATATAAATATGTAAATATAAAAGAGATAGAAATATTGTTAACACCACAAAATAGATTAAATGATATAAAAGAAAAATATAAATTAGCTAAACCAATTTATGGATATATGAATTCTGAGAATGAAGAAAATATAGAAGATTTTACAAAATTCATAAAAATGGTAACAGATATGGATAAAACAAAAATAGAACAAATAGAAAAAGAACAGGCTATACTAAATGAAAAGATACCTTATGAGGTAAAATATACAGATAATTTTATTTGGCAAATATATTATTCGGATTATGCAAAAAAATATTTTATGTTAGTGCCAATAGAGGAAAAAGATAATAGTGCTTTATTTTATTTATTAAAAGAACAAATTGCAACCGTAAGAGCAAAGAAACCAAGATATGTTTTTGTGCCAATAAGTCATAAAGAATATTCAGGAGATTTTTTAACTAAATCAGAAATAGCAGATATAGAAAATTATTTATGGTATTTTACTAAAGAATGGCCAAATATATATGAAATATTTGACAAAGATAATAATATGTTTATTAAAATAGTTGGAACTACTAATATATATGAAAAAATTAAAACAAATTATTCAATATATTTGGATACAAAAGAAAAATCACTTGAATTATATAAATTATTAAAAGCAATGTTTATATTATCAACAGGAGCAAAAGAAGAATATAAGTTTATTACAAAGATTAACGAATATGGTGAAATAGAGTTTTGGAATAACAATATAAAATTAGAATATAGTAAACTTCCAGATTATATAAAAATGGAATATATAGATAAAATAGAAAAATTAAAACATGAAGAAAAAGAACAAAAAGAATTAAAAAGAAAATTAAATAAATTTAAAATAGTAATAGAAGATTTAACACAGGAATATTTATTAAGACAAAAACAAATAGCTACTTTTTTAGAGTGTAAAAAAACATTTTTTGGTAAAGTAAAATATTTTTTCAAAAAGAAAAAAGAAGTAAAATTAAATAAAAAACCAGAGAAGCAAAATATTAGAGAAGATAAAAAAGATGATACTTTAGCATCATTATATGAATTAAAAGAACAATACACTATAGAGGATTTAATTAATATTTGTACAAAATTTGAAGAAATAAAAAAAGAAAATTCTAATTTATTACTTGATTTAAATGCTATAGAAACAAAAAAAGAAATATTAAGCAAAAAAAATGATAATGCAGAATTATATATAAAAGAAATTGATAAACATAAAAAAAGTATTTTTGAATTTTGGAAATTTACAAGTAAAGATGAAATGCAAACTTTAGCAGAAGCGGAAATTGAAGAAGAGAATGAAAAAAATAAAATAGGAAAATATTTTGACTATGAATTAGATTTAGAAGAATTAGGCAAAAAAATGGATGAATTGCAAAGAAGAAAATTATCAAAAAATGAAACTGATGCAATATTTGCAATAAAACAAGTACTAATGTCTTTTAAGGAAATAGAGGAAAGTTCAGAAGATGAAGCTAAAAAGGGAAAAAATATAGAAAAGGAATTTAAACAATTAATAGAGGAATATAAAAATAATATTGAAATAATAAATAGTAAAGATTTTGATATTTTTGGTGGATTAATAGAAGACAAAACAAAAATAAAAATTATTAATAATACTAAACACAGAGAAATAGAAAAAGATAAATATAAAATACTTAATTTAAATTTAGATACTAATATCGAATCATATATAGAAAATTTAAAAAGTTATTTAAATTTAATAAAAGAAGCTTTAAATAAAATAAAAACACCATGTGATATGCCTGTATATATTGTAAATAGTAAAAAAAGTATTGAAGGAATAAATATTTTTAATATAAATCCAGAAATAGCATTAGAAAAAGAAATGAAATCAAAAAAGGCTAATATATTTTATAAATTAAATGTAAAAGAAAACACACCAGCTATATTTTATACAAATATAATGTTTTATGATAATTTTAACAAAACTCTACCAATAGGTATGAATTTATCAACAGAAGTATTAATTGATATTAATAAATTAGATTTAAAATATATAAAAGAAGATAGCTTTTATATGAATTATAAATTAAATGAATATGAGTATGGAACTAAAAAAATATTTGTATATGAGTATGAAGCAGATTTGAAAAAATAATAAAATTATATCTTGACAAACCAAACAAATGATTGTATAATAACCTACGAACAACAATTCGTATTTATTATACAATCATTTTTTAGGAGGATACTTATGATAACTACATTACACATAAAAAACATAGGAATTATAGAAGACTTGACTATTGATTTTAATGAAGGATTTAATGTACTTACAGGAGAAACTGGAGCAGGAAAAACTTTAATAATTGGTGCATTAGGAATAATAGCAGGTGGTAGGTTTTCAAAAGAAATGATTAGAAATGGAGAAAAATTTTCTTTTATAGAGGCAAACATATTTTGGCCAGAGAATTCAAATTCTATAGACGGAAATATTATAATATCAAGAGAAATATATTCAAATGGAAGAAATTCTTGTAAAATAAATGGAAGATTAGTAACAGTAAATGAACTAAAAGAATTTATGTCAAATATTATAGATATTCATGGACAACAAGATAATCAAAATTTACTAAATTCAAGTAAGCATATATCATATTTAGATGATTTTATTGGAAGTGATATATTAGAATTAAAATGCCAATATATGATTTTATATAAAAGATATAATGAAATAAATGTTGAATTAAATAAAAACTATGGCGATGACAAAGAAAGAGAAAGAAAATTAGATTTACTTAATTATCAGTTAAAAGAAATAAATGATTCTAAGTTAAAAGTAGGTGAGGACCTAAAACTTAGTGAAGAACATAATTTAATGAAGAATTCAGAAAAGTTACAAGAAAATTTAACACAAATAGATGAAAATTTAAACAATCAAGCTATAGAAGGTGTAGCAAATTCAATAAGATATTTAGAAAAAATTTTAAATTGTGGAGAAATATATGAACAAAAACTTTCTGAACTTAAAAATATATATTATGAAATACAAGAACTTGCAAGAGATATTTCAAATATGAGAGAAGATATATTTTTCGATGAAGAACAAAGAGATAATGTAGAAAAAAGATTAGATGAAATATTTTCGCTAAAAAGAAAATATGGAAATAGTATAGAAGAAATACTAGAATATAAAGAAAAATTAGAAGAAGAAATTGAAAAAATAGAAAATCTAGATGTAATAAACAATAAATTAAAACAAGAAAAAGAAATTGTAGAAAAACAAATGGTGGAATTATGTACAAAAATGAATTTGATAAGAGTTAAATACGCAGAAATAATATCAAATAAAATTAATACAGAATTAGCAGAATTAGAAATGAAAAATGCAGTTTTAAGAGTAGCAGTTAATAGGATAAATAATTTTAATTCAAATGGATTAGATAATGTAGAATTTATGATATGTACAAATAAAGGAGAAGAAGAAAAAGAACTTTGCAAAATAGCTTCTGGTGGAGAAATGTCTAGAATAATGCTTGCAATAAAAACAGTATTAGCACAAGTAGATAAAGTACCTGTTTTAGTATTTGATGAAATAGATATAGGAATAAGTGGAAAAGCAGCAAAATCAGTAGGGGAAAAAATAAAAACAATATCAAATAATCACCAAGTAATAATTGTAACACATTCTCCTTCAATAGCAGCAAAAGGGAAATATAATTATTTTATTAGTAAAAAAACAACAAATGAAAAAACATATACAGAAGTAAAACAACTAAATGAAAATGAAGTAATAGAGGAGATTGCGAGAATATCATCAGGAGAAATTACAGAAATATCAATAGCACATGCAAAAGAATTAAGAAAAGCAAGTTGAGACAATTTATTTTTAAGGATTTTATTAATATTAGGTTTACAAAAATAGTAAAATATTATATAATATTTACCGTATTATATGTATGATAAACAGTATAATGGAGGGTATATATTATGGAGAATAATAATCAAGAACAAGAACAAGATTTAAACCAATTAATGCTTGTAAGAAGAGAAAAATTAGAAAAACTACAAAAAGAAGGAAAAAATCCATTTGAAATAACAAAATTTAATAGAACACATACAAGTAAAGATATAAAAGATAATTATGAAGAATTAGAAGGAAAAGATGTGACAGTAGCTGGAAGAATTATGGCAAAAAGAATAATGGGTAAAGCATCATTTTGTCATATTCAAGATAGTAATGGAAAAATACAAAGTTATGTTAGTATAAATGAACTTGGAGAAGAAAGCTATAAAGCATTTAAAGAAGATGATATAGGAGACATTATAGGAATAACAGGATTTGTTTTTAAAACTAAAACAGGAGAAATATCAATTCATGCTAAAGAAGTAACCCTTCTTTCAAAATCTTTAAAACCACTTCCAGAAAAATTTCATGGCTTAAAAGATACTGATTTAAGATATAGACAAAGATATTTAGATTTAATAGTAAATCCAGAAGTTAAAGAAACATTTATAAAAAGAGCTGAAATTATAAAAGAAATAAGAAAATTTATGAATAAAAAAGGATATATGGAGGTAGAAACTCCAATTCTTACAACTGTTGCAACAGGAGATGCAGCAAGACCATTTATTACACATCATAATACATTAGATTTACAAATGTATTTAAGAATTGCACCAGAGTTAAATTTAAAAAGATTAATAGTTGGTGGATTTGATAAAGTATTTGAAATTGGTAAAAACTTTAGAAATGAAGGAATGGATATTAAACACAATCCAGA
>CALXYR010000025.1 GCA_944393025.1 uncultured Clostridia bacterium
CTCACAGCTTGGCTCTTGTTTTAATGCAGCTGCATGGATAATATAATCTTCTCCATGTATTGCATTTTTTATACTTTGTAAATCTCTTACATCACCTATATAAAATTTTATTTTATCATTATGATATTCTTTTCTCATATCATCTTGTTTTTTTTCATCTCTAGAAAATATTCTAATTTCTCCTATATCTGTATTTAAAAATCTATTTAACACTGCATGTCCAAATGAACCAGTACCTCCTGTAATCATTAAAGTTTTACCATTAAACATTTTTATCATCCTCTCTTATTTTCATTTCTTTTTCTAATATATCTAATAACATCTGTTTTTCATAATTATTTTCATAAAATTTTCTTGAATTTTCTTTCATTTGTTTTAGTTCTTCTTGAGTTAAATTTATACATTTTTCTATTTGCTCTGCTAATTTTTCTGCACTACCAGACTGGACACAAAATCCTGATTTAGATTTTTCTATTACTTGCTTTATTTCTCCATCAGCACTTCCTAAAATTGGTACTCCACAAGCAAAATATGATTGCAATTTTGCAGGTAATATTTCATCCGAAATCAAATTTTTCTTCAATGTAATAAATGCCATATCTGCATTTGCATAGTATTCTGGAATTCTTTCTGCTGGTTGTTTATCTATAAATTCTATATACTGATGTAAATTATTTTTTAATACTTCTTTTATTAATTCTTCTTTAGCTCGTCCACTTCCTATTAGATAAAATTTTGCTTTAACATTTTTCTCTTTTAAAATCTTTGCAGTATCAATTACTATATCTAGTCCCTGTGCATAACCTATATTACCAGCAAATACAATTTTAAAATTATTTGTTTTCATTTCCTTTTTTATATATTTTTCTTTATCCAAAGGTTTATAGAATTCTTCTGCATATTGTGGCCAAAATACCAGTTTATCTTTACTATGCCCTCTTTTATGTATATTTTCTATAAAACTTTCAGACGAAGTTAATATTCTTTTACATCCTTTATATATATAATCCACTACTTTATTAATCAGCTTTAATATTATTTTATTGTTAAGGTTTGTTACCAATTGTATACTTTCTGGCCATAAATCCATTACATAAATATAGCTATCAATTTTCTTTCTTTTTGCATACCATACTCCAGGTAAAGCTTGTAACATTGGTGAAACTTCATATATAAAAACTTTATCAAATTTTTTTCTGGTAAATTTACTCCAAAAGAAACCAGATATTACAAATGATATATAATTTAAAAGTAACATTATGGAGTTTTTACCCCTCGGTATTATTGGAAGTCTTATAATATCAACACCATCTTTAGCATCTTTTCTTTTTTTAGTAAATCCATAACCTTTATAAAATTTTCCTTCAGGATAATTTGGTATACCTGTTAATACTGTGACTTTGTGCCCTCTTTTTACTAGTTCCTTACATATATCGTTAATTCTAAATTGCTCTGGATAATAGTATTGTGAAATTACTAAAATCCTCATCTTATACACTTCTCCTTATTGATTCTTCATTATCAACTACAATATAATTAAATTCGCCAGATAATTCTTTTGCATAAATTTTAGTTCCAAATACTTTATTAATTAAATTTATTTTTTTAGACATTAGTTTTAATAATGGATTAAATAATTTAATAAAATGTATCTTCTTATTCATATTTTCAGCCATAACTTGTATGATTTGCTTTGTACTAACATATTCTTTATTTTGAGGATAAAAGATTCCATCTTTTTCAGTGTCTATAACTTGTTTTATAAATTTGCAAAGATTATCTATATATATCATACTTCGCTCATTTTCTATATCTGGAAAAATAGGACTAAGTTTTGCAATTTTCTTTAACTTTTGAAAATTCCCTTTGCAATCTGGTCCATAAACCATCGGAGTACGTATTATAACAGTTTTAAAGTTCTCACTTTCTAGTTGCTTTATTCCTTCTTCAGCTTGTAGCTTACTATTTGCATAAAAATTTTTAGGCTCCGGAACTGTATCATTAGCAATTATCTTTTTTTCTCCAATCCTTTTATCATCGCCATATATAATCATACTACTCATAAATATAAATTGTTTTACTTTTTGTTGTTTTGCCTTTTTTGCTATCTCTATAGCTAAATCACGATTTACTTTATAATATAAATCTTCTAGCCTTTTATTAGTAGAAACATGTGCTATGCCAGCCACATGAAGAATAGTATCATATTTTGAAAAATCTTCTTTCATCCATTCTTGTGTCTTTACATCTAGTTCTACTACTTCATATTGTTTTTCATCTTTTTTTAGCCATTCTTTAACATGAGTTCCGATATAGCTATTCTTACCCGTTATTAAAATTTTCTTCACTATTATTCTCCTCTTTCTCTACTTTTCCTTCTACTACTCCATCACTTTTAAAAACTTTAATAATAGTTTTAAAAAAAATTTTTATATCTAGTAAAAAAGAAATATTTTTTGTATATTCTCCATCTAATTTAGCTTTTAATGGTATTTCTAATTCATCTCTTCCACTAATTTGTGCAAGTCCAGTTAGCCCTGGTCTAATATTATTGGCATAATATTTATCTCTTTCCGATATCAAATCATATTGATTCCATAATGCAGGTCTAGGTCCCACAATACTCATATCACCTTTTATTATATTGATTATTTGTGGAAGCTCATCTAGACTAGTTTTTCTTAAGATTCTTCCTACTTTTGTTATATATAAATCAGGATTATTCAGCATATGTGTAGGCATATCTTTTGGAGTATCAGTTCTCATTGTTCTAAATTTATATATCATAAAATATTTTTTATTTTTCCCTACTCTTTTTTGTTTAAAAAATATTGGACCTTTTGATTCTAATTTTATACAAATTGCTATTATCATGCATGGAATAAATAAAATAATGATAGCTAAAAAAGATAATATAACATCAATTAATCTTTTTATACTAAAATATATTTTCTTTTTCCACATTTTTACATCTTCTCCTTTGCTATAGTACTAATTTACTTGTTTGGTTCTATTCATTTCTTTCTTTATATGTAGGAACTACTTTCTTCATATTTGCTTTAATTTTTGTAATTTCTATATGTTCATCTTCTATTGTTTTTCTAAGTACATCTAACTTTTTTTCTAAATCATCCATTGTAATTTTGGATGGCTTTGCTATAAATATTTTGCTATGTTCAGTACTCTTTAATCCTTCTTCAGACATTAATATTTCTTCATAAAGCTTTTCACCAGGTCTTAATCCTGTAATTTTTATTGGAATATCTATATCTGGTTGTAAACCAGATAATTTTATTAAACTAACGGCTAAATCATATATTTTCACAGGTTCTCCCATATCCAGAACAAATATTTCTCCACCTTTAGCATAAGTAATTGCTTGTAGTACAAGTTGTACTGCCTCTGGTATTGTCATAAAAAATCTAGTTATGTCTTTATGTGTTACTGTTACTGGTCCTCCTTTAGCTATTTGCTTTTTAAATAATGGTACAACAGATCCATTACTTCCTAGAACATTTCCAAATCTTACTGCTACAAATTCTGTTTTGCTAACTTTATTTTTTGCTTGAATTACCATTTCGCACATTCTTTTGGTTGCTCCCATAATATTTGTAGGATTAACAGCTTTATCTGTTGAAATAAGTACACACCTTTTTACATTGTACTTATCACAGCAATTTGCAACATTATATGTTCCAAATACATTGTTCTTAATTGCTTCTAATGGGCTTGTCTCCATCAAAGGTACATGCTTATGAGCAGCTGCATGGAAAACAAGGTATGGTTTATATTGCTCAAACACTTTCTCTAATTTATTTTTGTCCCTTACACTTCCAATAATAGCATTTATTTTAATTTTATCATAATTTGCTTTTAACTCTAATTCTATATCATATAAATTATTCTCATAGATATCGAATAAAATCATTTCCTTAGGTTCATATTTCGCTATTTGTCTGCAAAGTTCTGAACCTATAGAACCTCCAGCACCAGTTATTAAAATTGTATTATTTTGTATTAATTCTTTTATATTTGAATTATCTAGTACTATTGGATCTCTTCCTAAAATATCTTCTATTTCTACATCTCTTAAATTTTGCATTATATTCTTATCCATAATAAAATCTTGTATTCCGGGAAGAATTCTTAATTTTACACCAGTTTCTTGGCAAATAGATAAAATTTCTTTTTTTCTTTTTGTATCAATATTAGAAATTGCAAAAAATATAATATCTATTTTTCTTTCTTTGCATATTTTAACTATATTATTTTTATTTCCTAATATTTTTACTCCATTAATTTTACAATGTTCCTTCTTAACATCATCATCAATTAATCCTACTATATTATAGCTTGTGATTAGACTCGATTTAATATTTTTTATAACTTCTGTTCCTGCTTCTCCAGCACCAATAATCAATAAATTTTTTCTCTCATTTTCTGCTTTAATAGTAATTTTGTTTGTTAACATAAATTTAATTGCTACTCTATAAAAAATCATTATTATGGCTGTAAAAATTCCTGCTAACAAATTTTCTTTTGGTTGTACAATTTTAATATTAAAAATCATTGCTAATAAAAAAACTACATTACAGGAAGTCATACATACTAATGCATAACCAAAATATTCCTTTGCACTTTCATAAATTGTAATATTTTTATAAACCTCAAATAAATTCAAAAAAAATTCATATACAATAATTGCAATTATAATAGTATTAATACTTGTTTCAGTTATATAATTATCTATTACTATACTGTTAATCATAAACAATTTTGCAATTACATAAGATATCACTATAACAAAAATATCTATAAAAAATAATATTAATTTTGTTAATTTCATTTTATTTATTATTACACTCATTTTTTTCTTTATACCTTTTTAATATTTTATTTTTCTCTTAGCATTGTTATTATATATTAATAAAAATAAAAATTCAACACTATTCGATAAAAATAATGTTGAATTTTCAATTTTTCAAATAAGTATAAAATTATAGTTAAACTAATTTTATAAATACAATTTACAATAAGCAATCTATAGTTTATAATTATTAATATAATTTAAAAATATTTAATTAAAGGGGTTATAAATGAAAAAAGTACTAAAATATGTAATTGTTTTTTTTCTTCTAATCTTAGTTTTGTTCTCTTTATTAGTCGCAACAGCTAAAATACCTAGAAATCTTATAGAAGAAAATATAAAAAAATCATCTGATATTTTTTGGAAATATGCAAGTGAAGATAATTCTAAAACTCCTTACAATCAAAAACATTTTTATGCAGATGCTATGATATTGTATATAATTTATTATATTGATTCAAATAATGCAGTAGATTCTGTTATGGAAGCAAATTATTTTTCATTAACACAAGATGAGGCAATAAGTTTTGATGTTGCATCAACAATAAAAAATGTTGAAAAACCTAATACTCAATATATTAGATATTGGCATGGTTCAATGACAATATTAAGACCTCTACTAGTTCTTTTTGATATGAGTCAAATATATATTATAAATCTAATAATTTTAACTATACTGTTGGTCATATTAATTATACAATTAAGAAAAATAAAAGAATTAGTATTAGCATTATTATTTGGATTAATAATGTGTGCTATATGGACTGTTCCATTTTGTGTAGAGTATACATGGACTTTTTTAATTATGTTAATTTCTTCAATAATATTAGTAAAATTAGAAAAAAAAGAAAAAGATATAAAACTACTATTTTTTATAACTGGAATAATAACATGTTATTTAGATTTTTTAACAACAGAGATAATAACTTTATTTGTTCCTTTAATAATCTTATTAACAATAAGATACAAAAATAACAAAATTTCCAATATAAAAGAATCTATAAAAACAATGTTATGGCCTATAATTTTATGGTTAATTGGCTATGTTGGAATGTGGTTTGCCAAATGGATTTTAGCCTCTATAATATTAAATATAAATGCTTTTGATTATGTTATAGAATATGCAAAAAAAAGAATAAATGGGACTGAATTTGTTTCACAAAATTATATCTTAGAAACAATACCAAGAAACTTCAAAATGTTATTTCCAATAAAATTTTTATTAGATGAAGAATATTTTTATTTTATCATTGGAATTTTAATTGTATTTGAAATTATTTTTATTAGGAAGAAAGAAATTAAAAAATTATGGTTTTCACTTATTTTATTATTGATTTCCTTGTTACCTTATATTAGATATCTAATTCTTGCAAATCATTCATACCTTCATTCATTTTTTACATTTAGGAGTCAAATAATTACAATAATGGCTATAATACTAGCAATTACATATAGTTTGGATGAAAGGATACTTAATTATAAAATAGGTAAGGAGAAATGAAAATGGAGTTAACAATATTGATACCATGTTTAAATGAAGAAGAAACAGTCGGAATTTGTATAAAAAAAGCTAAAGAGTTTTTGAAAAAAAATAATATATGTGGAGAAGTATTAGTTATAGATAACAATTCTATAGACAATACTGCAGAAATCGCTAAAAATGTAGGAGCTAGAGTAGAAATAGTAAAAAAACAAGGTTATGGAAATGCATTAATAGAAGGCACAAAAAAAGTGAACAGTAAATATACAATAATGGGAGATGCAGACGATAGTTATAATTTTTTAGAATTAGAAGATTTTGTAAAAAATTTGAGATTAGGAAAAGATGTTGTTATTGGAAATAGATATTTAGGTTATATGGAAAAAGGTTCTATGAAGATTTTACATAAATATTTAGGAACACCTATTATTTCATTTATAGCAAAAAAATTATATAAAATTAATGTGAATGATTTTAATTGTGGACTTAGAGGTTATAATACTGAAAAGGTTAAATCACTTAACTGTTGTGCCGAAGGGATGGAATATGCCACAGAAATGCTAATAAAAGCTAAAAAAAATAATTTAAGTATAGTTGAAATACCTATAAATTTTTATAAGGATAAACGAAAAAAAGCATCTCACTTAAGAACATTTAGAGATGGAATTAGACATTTAAAAATAATACTAGCAAATCTTAAAAATAATTAATATGTTACAACAAAAAGTTGGTTTTATAATTTCATTTTAAAAAATAAAAATTATAAAACCAACTTTTTTCTATGAACAATATCTACAAAGTATTGCTTCTAAGCCTACATTTATATCAATCAAACCTTGTTTATAATTTGCATCTAAATCTATTAGCTCTTTCATTATTTTTCTTATTTCTTCTTTTGAAAAATATTTTGCTTGTGCTTTATATTTTGCAATTAGAAACATTTGATTTGGTTTTAATTTCATTGATGTTGCTAAATCTTTTTTATATTCTTCAGAAATTTTAACAATATATAATTTTTTAAAATGATTATATAAAGTTATTAATATTTTTTGAATTGGTTCTTTTTCGTATATTAACTCTTTTAATACTTTCATTGCTCTTTCTATATCTTTTTTACCCAAATTATCAGTTAGGTCAAATATAACACTATTAATTTGCTTATTACATAAAAGATCTATTTCTTTATTGGTAATTATACCATTTGTTCCTACAAATTCTATTAATTTTCTAACTTCATTTATTAAATCTTGCATACTTGTTCCACAGCACTCAACAAAATATTTAGCTACTGTATTATCCATTTTTACCTTATAAGCCATACAAATCTTTTGAACATTTTGTATAAGCTCAGGTAACTTAAGTAATGCAAATTCTATTATTTCTCCATTCTTTTCTATTGCTTTATATAAAGTATTTTTTTCTACTACCTCTTCTATAAAAATTAATTCAGCCGCTTCATTTATCATAGTTATATTTTCTGATATATATTCTGATATTTTATTTATTAATTTATTTGTAGCTTGTTCTAAACCTTTTGCATTCTTTTTTTCTTTTATAAATAAGTTTGTATTTCTTGCAAGTATAAGTTTTTTCTCATATCCAAATGCTGGCGTTTCAATATCTGCTATTAATTCTTGTACATTTGAAGCATCAATTTGAATAAAATTAATTCCTTGTATTAATTCACCAAATTCTTTTTTTATTTTCTTTAATTTTGTTTCTAATAAATAAGTTTCTTCTCCATACAATAACTTTATTCCCATTAATACCTTCTTTCTTTACAAAGGTTTAGTCTGCTTTGTATAATTAAGTTAAAATTAATTTAATTGTTTAAAAATTATAATTTTATTGAAAATTTTGATGAATGCGCATGACATATTGCAGCAGCCATACTATCTGTTGTATCATCTAATTTTGGCAATTTATCTACTCCTAAAATAGTTTTTACCATTTTTTGAACTTGTATTTTATCTGCTCTGCCATATCCTACTACAGATTGTTTTATTTGAAGTGGTGTATATTCATATGTAGGTACATTTTTTCTACATCCTACTACTAATATAACTCCTCTTGCTTGTGCAACATTTATTGCTGTTTTAGCATTGTTATTAAAAAATAATTCTTCAACTGATATTGCATCTGGTTTAAATTCATCTATTATATTTTCTAAATCATTATTTAGTTTTAAAAGTCTTAAAGGAAATGATTGTTTTGCTTCTGTTAAAACAGCTCCAGAAGTTATTAAATTAAATTTATTTCCTATGTAATCTATTATACTGTAACCGAGTTATTGCAAACCCAGGATCTATTCCTAGAATTCTCACTTTTTGTCATCTCCTCTTTTGAATTATTATTTGCTTGTAGTACTTCTTATTAATTAGTTTGACAGTGTCTATTATAAATCTATAAGTTGTACTTATTGTACATTGATTAAATTTCTGATAGATGGCAACAACGCTAAAAACAATTATCTTTAGTTCTTTCATAAGATAATTCTAAAAATTTCAGAAACACTCCAAGCTTGTGCAATAGTCCCTTGTGATCTATATTTTTTATTATCTGTATCATATATTTCACAAATGCTTCCAACAGTTTTTCCTTCTTCTATTTCTTTTGCAAAAGTATTTTTAGTTTTATTTTTAAATTCTTCTATTTTATTTTCTAACTCTATTTTTTTTGTTTTATTTTTTTCTACTTTTAGCATATTTCTTAGTGAGTCATAGTATAGTCCTAATAACCATGGCCATATAATTCCTTGATGATAGCTCATATCTCTTTTTATCATGTCCCCCTCATATTTTTCTCTATAGCCAGGTTCTCCTTTTGCTAATGTGCGTAATCCATAAGGTGTAAGAAGCTTTTTTTCTACTGTATTTATTATTTCTTTTGCAATATCACTATTTGCATCTATTACTTGATATGTTAACGCTAAAGAAAATAATTGGTTTGGTCTTATTTTTGAATCTCCTAAAACATCATATAAGCATTTTCTTTTTTTGTTATAAAACTTCTCATTAAAACTATCCTTACATTTTTTAGCCAAATCCTTGTATTTTTTCGATTCTTCTTCATTTTTAAATAATCTAGTTAACTCTTCCATTATCTTTAGTGCATTATACCATAAACTATTTATTTCTACTGCTTTTCCATTTCTGGGTGTAACAACAAAATCTCCTATTTTTGCATCCATCCATGTATTTTGAATATTTTCTGTCCCTGATGAAATTAGTCCGTCTTCATCCATAAAAATATTATTTCCATCTATATCTATTCTACTTTGATAAGCATTAATTATTTTTACTAGTGCAGGATATATATTTTCTCTTATCCATCCATATTCACTTGTATAATTTAAAAATTTTTTAACTTGTTCAAATAATAGTAAAGATGCATCAGCACTATTATATAATGGTCTACCATCATAACCAGAATAACCGATTAGGTACTAATCCATATTTCATATCTCTAATTCCTGTAAGTAATAGTTCTTTTGCAATATTATATCTTTTTGTTTTTAATAATAATCCTTCAAAAGATATTAATGCATCTCTTCCCCAATCTAAAAACCATGGGTATCCTGCAATAATTGTATATAAAGCAAATGACGGTCTATATACAACAAAATTGTCTGTTGCTATAACAAAGTTCTTTACTAAATTAATATAATCTGTATTTTTTGATTCTTTTTTCTTATCATCTAAGAAATCTGTATTATATATGAGAGTACTTAATCTTATTATTTCTTTATTAATTAAGTCTTTAGCATTTAATTCCTCTATATTTTGCTCTAATGAACATATAAATGTAATATATTTTTCTTCATTTGGATTTATTTCTATTTCATATACCCCTGGAACTATATGGTTTTCTAATGCTCCTTGTCCTCTTTTTTCTTCTTCTAAGTAATACATATTTCTGAACATATCATTTTCATGTTTAATATATTTTCCTTCTGATAAATATGTATATACTGGATATTGTGAATTATTATCAATTATTAATTTTACTTTATTATTATCAATTTCTTGTCTAAGATTTATTATATCTTTATTATTAGTGGTATGAAAGCCTCTAAAATTTACTACTGGAGCTAATGTTAATTTAGAATTATGCTCTCCATTTTTTATATAATAATATATTCCTACTGTATTTTTTCCATATTCCAAGCATATAAATTTTTTTATTAATACATCTTCTACTTGGTATGTAAATACAGGTATATATTCTTTCTCAAAACTTTTTAAATGTTTATAACCATCAGATATATTGTTTTGACACACATTAGTGTAAAGATTATATTTTTTTCCTTCTATTTCAAGTCCTTCATCTAATTTTGATAATATTAATTGCCTATTTCCTGGTGCCATTAAAGGTGCTACTAGCAATCCATGATATTTACGCGTATTTGCTCCTATTATTGTTGAGCTACTATACCCTCCAATACCATTTGTTATTATCCACTCTTTATCTAAACCTTTTTCTATACTTAGTTTCTCTTTTTCATATTTCATTTGTTTCCTCCATAAACACAAATTTTGTGCTCCATATTAAATGTTTTCTTATTTATATTTATTATTTATTTAGCTTTAACTTTTTTTATATTTTTATTTTTTTGTGCTTGTTTTATTCTTTCCTGTTGCTTTAAATCTGATTCTTTTATTGATGCTATTCTTTCACTATATTTTTCAAAAAATTTGCTTTTTCCACGATTTTGATTTTTGGTTTTTGATGTTCTAATATTTTCTTTATTAGTTTTTGCTTCTTTCTTTAAAGATTTTTTGCTATCTTTTAATTTATTATTAAGCATCATATATTGGATATTATTTTCCATATTATTAAATTTTAAATCATCACATATTAATTGAATTATAGAAGCTGCAATTGCATCTGGATTATGTCTTATATAGCCATTTTCTACATGTGATAATTTTCTTTGTATTAAATAAACACCTTCTACTTTTACTTTTGAAACATCTTGTTCTACAAGTTCTGAACCTTCCATATTATATTTTCTAATATATTCTGGTATTATTTCACCAGTATCATACATACAATATTCAATAATTCCTTTTCCTACATGTTCATTTATAGCTTTTATATGCTCAGATAATGTATAGTTATCTGTTTGTCCTGGCTCTGTCATTAAATTACTTACATAAATCTTAAATCCTTTAGATTCTTTTATTGCTTTCGCAACTCCTTTTACTAATAGATTTGGTATTACATTAGTGTATAAACTTCCTGGTCCTATAATTATTGCATCTGCATCCATAATCGCTTCAATAACACCTGGAGCTGCTTTACAATTTGATGGATTTATATATATTCTATTAATTTTGCTTGTTTTATTATTTATTTCTTCTGGTATTTTTTCTCTACTTTCTATTACAGTTCCATCTTCAAGTTCTGCACATATTTTTATTTCTTCCATTGTAACAGGCATAACATTACCAGTAATGTTAAATACATTTTGAGATTGTTTAACTGATTCTGGAAAATCTTTATATAAATCATTCATAGCTTCAAAGTATATGTCACTAAATGACAATGGCGAAAGTTTTCCTCTTTCAAATTTAAAATTCATTAATTTTTCCATTGTTTCTTCATTCTCTGAAAGAGCTACTATACTTTCTTTAATATCATCTAATGGCAATGTTTCAAGAATTTTTCTAGATTGTGTTTTTTCTTCACCATAATCTGATACTGTAACAATAGCAGTAATATTATCTGTATATTTTTTTAGTCCTCTTAATACTGAATTTAAACCAGTTCCACCACCTATAGCTACAATTTTTGGTCCCTGATTATATACCTTTTTATTAAAAATTAGTGTTTTAACATTTGAACTATCTTCTTTACTTCTATTATCTGTATCTTCTACTAATATTTCTAATGTTCTTTTTTGAATTGCTATAATGCTATATATAATACAAATAAATCCTAAAACAAATACACCTATTATTTTTGCTAAATTTGAAAATTCAATTTGTTTACTTGTTAAAATCTCTGCCATTCCATAACAACAAAGCAATACTCCAATAATTACAAGTAATATCCATCTTTTTATTTTTGCATTTGATTTAAACCATTTTAAAAATCCTTTCATATTACTTCCTACATTCCTTTCACTTTAATTAAATTATAAATGTTTTTAATCTCCTAAAATTTCTATTTCTAATTCTATACTTTTTCCTGTTTTTTCATATACTGTTCTTTTTACATAATTAATTAAATCTATTATGTCTTGAGCAGTAGCATCACCTTTATTAACTATAAAACCTGCATGCTTTTCTGAAACTTGTGCTCCACCTATCATATAACCTTTTAGTCCACATTCATCAATTAATTTTGCAGTTATATAATTTTCTCCTCTTTTAAATGTACTTCCTGCACTTGGAGCATTTGGTTGCTTTTCTTTTCTTTGCTTATTTATCTCTTCCATTCTCTCCATTATTTTCTCTTTATCATCATATTTAAGCTTTAATTTTGTTTCTAAAATAACATATCTTTTATCTTTAAAAATACTATTTCTGTATTCAAATTTTTGTTCTTCATTACTTAATATAATTATTTCTGGTTCTTCTGCTTTTTCTATATTCTCTGTTATCTCAATATCGTCAATATATATTTTTTTAGCTAACATGTTATATTTTTTTAAATCTAAACATTTTGTACTAACTATTATGTCTTTCATTTCTCCACCATAGGCTCCTGCATTCATTCTCACAGCCCCACCAATTGTTCCTGGTATTCCACTTGCAAATTCCAAACCTGAAATTCTTTTTTTTGCCATTTCTTGTGCTAGAACTATAAGTTTAACTCCTGCTCCTACAGTAACTATAGCATTATTATCTTCTTGTTTTACATCTATATTATCAAATTCTATTGCTACTACAATACCTCTTATTCCATTGTCCTTAACTAAAATATTACTACCATTTCCTATAATTGTTATATGTACATCATTCTTTTTTGCTATCTTTATAACATGTTTTAGTTCTTCAATGTTTTTTACTTTAACAAAAATATCTGCATTTCCACCTACTTTAAAACTAGTATGTCTTCTCATAGGTTCATTCATATATATTCTCATTGGTGAAATTCCTTTTGTTAATTCCTGACACAAATTTATAATTTTCACAATGAATTTCCTCCTAGACTTTAATTACACATAGATTTTATCATTTTTAATAAAATAATACAATACTTACATCATATTAAATATAAAAAACAATGTTTATGATAGAACAAAAATGTAGTTTTCATATTTATATTTGAAAACTACATCTTTATTATATTATATTAATCTCATTAATACTTATGTCAATAGGCAAAAAGTTTTAGGTTTTATCAATACCTTAGTCATCATCATACCTGTCATCATCATCATCGTCATCGTCTCTGTCATCGTCATATTTATCGTCATCATCATCATCTCTGTCATCGTCATATCTATCGTCATCATCATCATCTCTGTCATCGTCATATCTATCGTCATCATCATCATCATCTCTGTCATCGTCGTATCTATCATCATAGTCATCATCTCTGTCATCATCGTATTTATAACTATTATTAGTTACTGTACTAGTTGGCTTAGAATTGGTTGTAGTTTGGGTATTTGTTGTTGTACTTGTATTTGAGCTTGTGTTATTATTTGCATTTTGCCTATTATCATCTCTATCATCATCTCTATCATCATTAGCTTCTACAGATGATTTTACGATTTTTCCATCTTTCGCATTGATATCATACTCATATTCATTCTGCTTTGTGTCAAACTCTACTTCATATATTAATATTCCATCATCGCAATCAAATTCTATTTCATAATTATAAATTGATGACTCTGTTACCCCAGCTTTTTCAAGTGCAATTTCCCTTGCTTTATCTTTTCCTATATAAGCTTTTTCATTAGCACTTCCTGTTGAAGTTACTTGATCTAACACTACATCCTTTGAATTAAGCAATACATTTAATTCATTAATTGATAATTTTGATAGAGAATCAAATGTATATGCGTTACCTTTAGAATCTGTCATATTAGAATTTAAAGCTTTATTTATCAAATTAGCTTTTCCCTCAGAAACATTATTATCTTTAGCTAGCTGTTCTATTAGATCATCGTCATTGTATAATTGTGATAGAACAGAACCTTCAATATTTTGAGCACTTAATAAATCATTTATGTCTTTAGATATTTTTTCTTCTAAGTATTTTGCTTTATTTCCATCATCATTTTTTACAGATACAAGTATTGAATTTTGCGCTTCAGTAATATAACCATTTTTAAGCATTGAACCTATAATTGCATTTACGCCTACTTCTAAATCAACTCTTTCTAAATCCATGTCTTCGAGAATCTTTTCACCATCATCATTTAATGCATTTGCTTCGATAATCTCTTCTTTCTTATTTACTTTTATCTCAACACTCGGATTTACATCAAAGTCAATTATCGAATCTACAGAATAGTTAGCGTTTTGATATTGGGTAAAACCAAATATTCCAAATGCGCAAATAAACATTGCTGCTACTGCACCAAGTAATTTAGGATTAAAAAATTTTACTTTTTCTTTCTTTTCCTCTAATGCTAATTCTTTATTTTCTTTCTCTTTTCTCATATCATTCCATCCTTCCTTATCTTTACACTGGGTAAGGATTTGATCCATAACATCCGGAGTGATATCTGACACTATTTGTTTTAACCTTTCATTAATTTCGTGCTTACGCATATTCTTCCTCACCCATCCTTTTCTTTATTTTTTTAATTGTTCTATTGTATTTTGATAGAACCGTGGTAAGGGGGATTCCTAGCATTTTAGATATTTCTCTATGTTTTAATCCAGATATTGAATGTAATACTAGAATGTTTCTTTCCTCATCAGATATATAGTTAAATACTGTAGATAGTAAGAGTTGATTTTCTGTATCATTTACGCCTTTATGGTCTACTAATAAATCTTTTAATTCCTCTATATCTGCATGGTCTTTATTTTTCCTTAATTTCATTAACGCTAAATTCTTTGTTATGACCAATATCCAAGCTAATGGTTTTCCACTTGCTTGATATAAATTTGCATTCTCATATATTTTTATATATACTTCTTGTAAAACATCTTCTGCTTCATGTGCATTCTTAAGTATAGATAATGCAAACCCATATACAGATGTTTTGGTAATTACATATAAATCACGTAGAGCATCCTTATTTCCCAATCCAATATCTTCTATGTGTTTTTCTAATAATTCTTCATGAAATCCATTATTTTTTGGTACCATTTTTTTTGAATTCATTTTTCCCCTTTCACTATATTAATGCTTGAGATATATTTTTTATTGCATGAATATAATATTTTTTTATTGTTTATATCATAAAATTTCTTTAAAGGCAATTGCTTTTATTAAATATCTTCTATATAGTTGTATATGTGTCAATGATGTGAAACAAACTATTATAAAAAAATTGTAGTATATTGAATCTACTTAAGAAAAATATA
>CALXYR010000026.1 GCA_944393025.1 uncultured Clostridia bacterium
CTTTTATTTTTTCTTTTTTAGTTATTATCGTTGGTATTACAACAAATGTAGCCGCTTCTTTTGGTATTCCATTTTGTAAATCTAATTTTGGTATTAATTTTGGTTTTACAATTTTGGTAGAAATATATTGGATTAATTGCATAAAAATTATTTGAATAGGTATATATGTTAATAATATTGTAATAACAAAAGTCCATATTTTGTTAGTTTGATAATATATATATGTTGCAAAAATAGCTGAAATAAGTATACATATTATTGTTTTTGTATAAATATATATACTCATTTTTTTACTATTATCAATAGTTCCTATTTTTTTATTTTGTAATATTTCTAGTAATTTATTATACCCATTATCTATTAAATAGTAGCCTATATGACTTTTTTTACCTTCCTGATTTTTAGATAATTCTAAACACTTTTTTGCTATATATATTTCCGATGTTTTTGTTTTTTTTGATAATTCTTTTATTTTATTTCTATAATATATTTTTGTTTTATAATCCATTTTGTCATAAACATTTGCAGGATCTTTTTTTAATATTTCATCTACTTGATTTATTTTCTCAAATATATTTATAAAATTTATTCTTTGAATATTTTTTATACTTGTAATTGAATTACCCATTGATACTTTTTTAACTGCAATATCAAAATGCTCTTTTTTTATTACTTCATTTACTTCTGTTCCCATTTTATTAACTTGTTCTTCAAGTATATTTAAAAATGGATATGCTTTTTTTCCAAATTTTTTTAATTTGTATGACATATATTCTATAAATGGATATTTCATTTCTCCATATTCTTTTACTTTTGTTTTATATTCATTTAACTTATTAAATTTTAATTCATCTTTAGTTTTATTTTCTATTAATCTTTCTATTATGTTTTCTACTCTATATTTTTGAAGCTCTACAGAATAAATTTTTTCACATATATTTCTTATATTTTCTATTAGAGCAATTTGTAAAAAAATCCCTATGTTCCATATTTCTTCCATATTAAGCTTTTTCTTTTCTTGATAACTTTTAAGTAAATCAGTTAAAAGTTCTCCATCTATTTTTGCATCTGTATAAGTTACAATTTCTGATGCTATCACATATACTCTTGCAAAACCATAATTATTTCCATTTGAAATTCCTAAAAAATTAGTGTATTTTTTTAAATTTAATTCTTTTTCAATATTTTTTACTGTTTCATCTATAATATAATAATTATCTAAAATCCATTCTCCTGCTGGATGAATAGGTATTTTTAATTTTATGTGTTCATTTAATAAATTATATACTAATGTTATAATTTCAAAATTTTCAATAAGTCTTGGAATTGGGTATGTGTTTTTATCTGATTTTTCTTTTAAAATATGATCTGATGCTAGTTTTTCTAAATATTTTTCTAACTGATATTTATCTAATATAATACTTTTTGTATTTAAAACTTTGTAGGTTTTCAAAAAAATTACACCCCTTGTCAAAATATTTTTTTACATATTTTTCCCAAAGAATGTAATTTTATTCATTATTGAATTATTATAAATTAATTTTATCTTTCATTAAAATATTCTATTATTCCATTATAAATTCCCCATGCTAATTTTTCTTGGTGTTCATCCGTCTGAAGAAGTTTTTCCTCTTCTGGATTTGATAAAAATCCACATTCTACTATTGTTATGGGTATTTGTATATTTTTCATTATATATACTGAATTTAGCATTGCAGGAGTTCTTTCATTTTTAGTTTCAATCGAAGCATTTAAATTTTTTTGTATAATTGTTGCTAAGTTTTTACTATCTTCACAACCCTTTTTATAAAAGGTCTGCCAACCACTGTATTGTGTTTGTTCAATTTTATTTAGATGAATAGATACAAATATATCTGCTCCTGATTCATTTCCTATTTTTACTCTGTTTTTTAAATCTGAAACTTTTTTTTCTCTTATTGTATCTGCACCTTCATCATAAATAGAATTCTCGTCATGACGAGTTAGTATAACCTTACATCCATTTTGTTCAAGTAATTTTTGTAATTTTAGTGCAATTTTTAAATTTATTTGTGCTTCTGTAATCCCATTACTACTTTCTGCACCTTCATCAGGAGTACCATGCCCTGCATCTACTATTACTACTCTATCTGTAACAGGTGTTGATACTGTTTGTACTGTTTTTTCTTCTTTAACTAAATTATTACTAGCTATTTTAAATGAAAATGCGTATAAAGAAACACAAATCATACACATCATCATAATTATTCTTTTTCTTTTTAAAATAAGCATATACATATCCCTCAATATATGTATATGCTCTACAAATTTTTATATTACCTTTTTAAATTATAATTTATTTTTCCAATCCATTTCCCCGTATAAAATTCTTTCTACATTTACTATTCTTTTATCTTCATTAATTCGGTAAAATGCAATATAATTTTTAATAATTAATTTTCTAAATTTATATTGTTTTATAATATCATAGTCAATTATAGCAAATTTTTGTGGATTATATTTTAATGTATTAAGTTCATTCTTTATTAGTTCAGCATATCTTTCTGCGATATTTGGCTCTAATAATTTGTATTTTATATATCTAATAATACTTTTATAATCCTCTTTTGCTTGGATAGATAATTCTACCTTATATTCTTCCAATGTTAAAACCTCTATTTTAATTTGCTAAAATTTCATTAACTTCTTCAAATGCTTCTTCTACAGAACATACTTTTTCATTATTAGTATCTTCCATACCTTTTTTTAATTTTTCCAATAAATCTTTATCATCTTTTATAATTAAATCATCCGGAGCTTTTGTCATATAAGAAAATTTAAGATATTCTATATAATCTATAACTTTATTTGATAATTCTTCTGGTAAACTTTCAATTACATTATATAATTCTTTTTGTTTCATTGTCATAATATATCATCTCCTTTTTGAAATTCATACTAATATTATACCACAATTTTGCTAAATCTTGTTAAATTTTTATCAATTTTTTATAAGGGAATAGTTACTTCTATTTTTCACCTAATGCAGTAATCCACTCCACTCATCTGGTGTCCCATAACCTGTACTATTACTACTCTATCTGTAACAGGTGTTGATACTGTTTGTACTGTTTTTGCTTTTTAAAATAAGCATATATATTTACCCCTTTATAAATATATATGCTTATTTTTTATTTTTATAATATTTTTATTAATTATATTTGGCTCTAGACTATATGTTCACTTTAATTGTAATATTAACATTTGTATGTTAAACTTTATATTAGTTTAATAATTCATTTTATTCAATAAAATGAAAATGAATATATATTAGTTTAGAAAGGATTTTGCTTTATATGAAAACTTATAGAAAATTATATGATGCTGAAAAATTTGATACTATAAAAGATTATATTAATAATGCAATTAGAAAATATCCTAACAATAATGCTTTTATTATTAAAAACAAAGAAGAAGGAAAAAATGTAAGTTATACAAACATTACTTATACTAAATTTGGTGAAGATATAAGGGCATTTGGTACAGCTCTTATTAGTTTTGGTTTAGAAAATAAGAGAATTGCAATTATCGGTAAAAATAGATATGAATGGGTTGTAGCATTTGTTTCAACTCTTTGTGGCATTGGAATAACAGTTCCTTTAGATAAAGGATTACCAGAACAAGAAATAGCACTATCTTTACAAAGAGCTAAAGTAGATGCTATTGTATTCGAATCAGAATATGCTGATTCAATTTTAAATATTCAAAAAACTAATACAAATATTAAACAATATATTTGTATGGATTCTTCTTGTGATGGAAAATTCAAAACTCTAAATGATGTTATTGATATTGGAAGTAATTTATTAAAATCTGGTGATACAAAATATGATAATCATCAAATTAATCCTAGCTCTATTGCTTCTATAATTTTTACATCTGGAACTACATCTATGTCAAAAGCTGTTATGCTTTCTAATACTAATATAGCTTCAAATATATATAATCTTAATTTAGCTGAAAAAATATATGATACAGATGTTAATATGGCTTTTTTACCTTTACATCATACATTTGGTTCTACTGGTTTGCTTTTATTTTTATCTGATGGTGTTACTAATGTATTTTGTGATGGTTTAAGACATATTCAATCTAATTTAAAAGAATATAAAGTATCTATTTTTGTATGTGTTCCACTTTTATTAGAAGCAATGTATAAAAAAATATATGCAGAAGTAGAAAAACAAGGAAAAACTAAAATTTTAAAATTTGCTAATTGCATAAGCCGTATATTGTTAAAGTTTAAAATTGACATTCGTAGAAAAATATTTAAACAAATATTAAACAATTTAGGTGGAAATATACGCTTTATTATTAGTGGAGCATCTGCAATCGATAAAAATGTAGCTAGAGGTTTTTATGATTTTGGAATTTTAGCCGTACAAGGATATGGATTAACAGAAACCTCGCCAGTTCTTACTGCTGAAAATGAAAAATGTATAAAATTTGGTTCTGTTGGTTTGCCTCTACCAGATGTTGAAGTGAAAATTGATAATCCTAATGAAGAAGGTATTGGTGAAATTATTGCCAAAGGTCCAAATGTAATGCTTGGATACTACGAAATGGAAGAAGAAACTTCAAAAGTACTTAAGGATGGTTGGTTTTATACAGGTGATTTAGGTTATATTGATAAAGATGGATTTTTATTTATTACTGGAAGAAAGAAAAATGTTATAGTTTTGAAAAATGGAAAAAATGTATATCCAGAAGAAATTGAATTATTAATAAATAATTTACCTTATGTTGCTGAATCTATGGTATTTGGAAATCCAAAAGAAGATGATTTAGTAATAAGTGCAAAAATTGTGTATAACAAAGATTATATAAATGAAAAATATGCTAATATTTCTGAAGAAGATTTAAATAATCTTATTTGGAATGATATAAAGAAAATAAATTCTACACTTTCTAATTATAAACATATAAAAAATATAATTGTTACAGATGAACCAATGATTAAGACCACAACTCAAAAAGTAAAAAGATTTGAAGAAATGAAAAAGATTTAGCATTTAATTTAATAAAGGCAAATGAAAACAAGCTTCATTTGTCTTTATATTATCTTTTATTTTAATTCAAATTGATATTTCAACTTCTTCTATCAATTGCATAAGCACTTCCTAAAGTTGTTTTTGCTACATGTTTTACTTGTGCCCCAACTTCTCCTATTTCTAAAACATTATTAAATCTTCCTTTATTTACAACAACTACTCCTATTGATATGGAAGTTAGCGGAAATTCTTCAATAACACCTTTCCTATTTGGTACTTCCAAATAACCTTTTTCTATATCTTCTTCATTAAAATATTTTTCTACCCCTTTATCAAATTCGGCTATAATATTTTGACAAATTTTTTCATAATCATCCTCAGCAGATACTATTGCTACAAAATCATCTCCACCAATATGACCTACAAAAGTATTACCACTAGTAGATAACTTGTCTATATTATCCACTGTTGTTCGTGCTGTAAATTTGATAATTTCATCACCATTTAAAAAACCGTATACATCATTATATGCTTTAAAATTATCTAAATCCAGATATAGCATAACAAACTCTTCTTTATTTAATAATCTTTTTTTCATTTCTGCTAATATTTGAACATTACCTGGAAGTCCTGTTAATGGACTTACCCTTCTGTTTGTATCTAATAGTCTAATAACATTTTTAATTGTATAATATAAATATTCATTATCTATTGGAGATTTAATATAATGTTCCACACATTCTTTTAAAACTTCTATTCTATGTTGTTTTTCTCTGTTTGATGAAATTACTATTATAGGTGTAATACTATTATCTTCATTTAATCTTATTTTTTTACATACCTCTATTATATTCTCATTTAAATTATCTTCATTTATTATTATTAATGATGGTATATTTTTTAGTACTACATCTATTCTTTCTGTACTTACTTTTTGGAATTTATAGCTTTTTTCTTTTTTAAATAAATTCTCAATAGTTTCTTTTAAATCATTTCCATTATCTATTATATAGATTTCTTGAGCCATATTATTGCCCTCCAACTACTAATTTTTCTTTATGTTCTTCAATTTTTCTTTTAATTTATCTATAGAAATTTTTTCTTTCATAAATTTTGTTAAGTTTTCAGAATTCATTTCTGGGAATGCTTTCTTTAATCTTATAATTCTTTTATATATTTTTATTTTTAAAATATATTGCTTTGTTTTTAATTCTTTTATTGCTTTGTTGATGCTATCTTTATATGCTTTCTCTATATTGTCTGTATCTTTGATTTCTAATAATTTTTCTTTTATCTTTTCTCCGATTTCAAATACTTGATTTATTTTTTTATCTATAAACATTATTTTAAATGCTGTAATACTTGCATCTACTGTTATTGCTAAACATAGTATTATATTTATATATAATATTATATCTTGTGGAATTTTACTTACAAATGTAGACATATTAGGTTGAATTATAAACATTAATATTACCCCTAATATTCCCCAATATATAGAATTTTTTAAACATATTCTTCCTTGAAAATTAAACTTTATGTTTGAATAATCCCAATATCTTGTTTTAAAAAACTTTTCTAATATTACTGCAACCAAGTATTCCCATATAGTAAATATTATTAAACCTGTTAAAAATACTATAAATATATTCTCACATTCCTTAATTGCCATAATCATCATTATAGCACCCACACCATAAATTGGGCAAAATGGTCCATATAAAAATCCACTATTTACAGGTTTCTTAAAAATAATTGTCTTATATATAGATTCTAAGCACCAACCTAAAAAAGAATATATTATAAAATAGAATATTATTTCACTTTGCATATGTAAATTCTGTTGCTCCTTCTGCTACTAATCCATTAACATTTGTAAGTTTTATACTTAAAGTATTATTTCCCTCTTTTAAATTTAATGAAAATGTTGCCTCTGTTTTATTAATGTCAGTAAGGTTATATACTGCTCCATTTAAGTTTACTTCAATTGATGCTATTCCATCAACATCTGAAGCTTCAATAATTATCTTTCCTGATTCTCTATCTATGTCTATTTTCTTAATTGTTGGTTTATCTGATGATACTAGTATAGGAGCTTCTGCTGTTGCTATATTTCCAAAACTATCCACAGCTGTGGCATATATTGTATGTTCTCCTCTTTCCATATCAGTAACTGCATATTCTATAGTTTTATCATCTTCATTATTTTTATCTATTCTAATTTCTTCTCCTTCATCTATTTTGTATGTAATGTACTCTATTTTTGTTTCATCTTTTGCTCTAATTATTATACTTCCAGCACCTTTTTCTATTGATACTTGAGGTTTTATTATATCTATATTATCTAGTACAATTTCTTTTGTATATGTTATAGCTCTTCCTGTCTCATCTTCTACTACCATTGTTAAAACATTATTTTCACTTGGTAATATTATTTCTTCTGATAGGGTTGTACTTCCTCCATGTATAGAAGTTTGTTCTGAATTTAGCCAACTATATTTAAATTTATCTATTATATATTTACTTTCTACCTCTACTAATAAAGTATCATTTACTCTAGTTACATTTATTTTTGGTAAATCTTTTGTATTGTTTCCTTTTGAATCAATATAAATTCCATATGAACTATGTCCAATTATAGTTAAACCAAATACAATAATTGCAATAGCAAAAAATCTTACTATATTATTTATTTCTATATTTCTTGAAGAAGATTTATTTTTTTTCTTTTTCTTATCTTCTACCATTAAAATTTGATTCATTTATATTCCTCCATCATATCGAAAATTATATCACAAGGTTTTTTTATTGTAAATATTTATTACTAAATTTTACCTGCAAAAGTTGATAGTTAGCGAATTTTCAAAATAAATATATTAGAAATCTAGATTTATATATTTATTTTAAAATATACATATATCTAAATTTCTTTATTTTGAATTTAAATAAAACATCAACTAGTATATAAAAACACGAGAAGCATTTTTTTGCAACTCGTGTTTTTTATTGTATAGAAAAAATCGACTTTTTACTTGATATTTTAGTATCTTTAACGATTTTTTTATACAACAAGGTTAAGTTTCCTTGGGCAGTGCATATTTGCGAAGCAAAATGCTACAAAAGGCGAAGCCACTTTTCTTATAAAGGATGAATAGTTAAATTTATATTTTTACTATAATACAAATTTCTTAATTAAGAATATTCCTCCTGCTAATACTGTAAGTACTATAAATGTAATTCCAATATAGTGTTCTTCTATACCTGTTCTTACTGATAATACTACAGATGCATCATCTATATCATCTTCTCCTTCTTTAAAGTTATCTGGTGTTGAGTCTATATCATCATCACTGTCTTTTGATATTTCTGCCCAGTTTGTTTTTACTCCTAAATTATTATGTCCATTAATCCATCTTAATGTTACTTCTATTATTTTGCTATCTCCTGGATTTAATAATACATCTTTTAATTGATCTGTTGTTATTGTTTTTCCATCTTCTGATAATACCCAGTTTTCATTATCTTCTTCTACAAACTCTAGTCCTTCTGGTATATAATCTTTAATTTCTGTAGCATACCCTGGTTTATTTCCTTCGTTTGTTATTCTTATTTGATATGTATATTTTATTATTGATTCTTCTATTTGATGTGTATTTAATTCAAGTTTTACTATAGGTTCTGGAACTACATCAAATTCATGCCCTGTCTCATCTACATATGTTTCTCCATCAAGGATCATTGTAACTTTTGATACTATCTTTTTTAATGCTAAGTCAAAATATGTTACTTTAACTTTTTCAATATCTATATCATCTTCTTCTGGCTCATCATTGTCTGGTGTTGAATCTATATCTTCTACTGGTTCTCCATCTTCATTTGCATCTTCTGATATTTCTGCTGTATTTATTAATATTCTATCTGATGTGTTTGGTTCTGTTACCTTAAATGCTATTTTTATATCTTTATAATCTGGTTGAGTCATTGTTTCTGGTTCAAAACCTTTTATTAAGTTATTTCTTCCAGATTCTTCTTCTTGCTCTTTTGATAAGTAATCTGTTCTTATTGTTTTTGCTTCTTCTACATTTTCTGTAACTTCTCCTTGTTCATTGTACATTACCCATCTATATTCTTTATTTATATCATTATCTGGCAAGAATTCTAATCCTTCTGGTAAATCATCTTTTACTTCTTGTGCATATCCTTCTATATTTCCTTCATTATATATTCTTAATGTATATATAACTATATCTCCATTTGAAACTTCTACTGGCTCTTTTGTATGTGTATATACATTTTCTCCAGTTGAATTACTAAATATAGGTACTCTATTTGTTATTTGATTATCATTTACTCCTGTTATAAATTTTCTTAATGCTAAATCAAAATAATTTACCTTAACTTTTTCAATATCTATATCATCTTCATCTGGTTCATCATTATCTGGTGTTGAATCTATATCATCTACTGGCTCTCCATCTTCATTTGCATCTTCTGATATTTCTGCTGTATTTATTAATATTCTATCTGATGTATTTGGTTCTGTTACTTTAAATGCTATTTTTACTTCTTTAAAATCTGGTTCTTCCATTGTTTCTTCATCAAATGCTTCTATTAAATTATCTCTTCCAGATTCTTCTTCTTGCTCTTTTGATAAGTAATCTGTTCTTATTGTTTTTGCTTCTTCTACATTTTCTGTAACCTTGCCTTGCTCATTATACATTACCCATCTATAGTTAATATTCGTTGTATTATCTGGTAAGAATTCCAATCCTTCTGGTAAATCATCTTTTACTTCTTGAGCATAGCCTGCTATATCTCCCTCATTATATACTCTTATTGTATATGTTACTATATCTCCTGTTTGAACTTCAACAGGTTCTTTTGTATGAGTATATGTGTATTTACCGTTATTATTATTAAATATCGGATATCTATCTGTTATTGATTTCTCATTTACTCCTACTATAAATTTTCTTAATGCTAAATCAAACTTTTTAATAACTATTTTTTCAAAGTCATCATCATCTTCTTGTCCTGGTATATATTCATGTCCTGCATTTATTTCTTCATCTTTATAATTTGGTAATGTTTCATCTGAAGGAATTGTAATATTATCTTCTTTTGAATCTCTATCAATAATTTCTTCTTTGTTTGCATCTGTAAACTTTGTTATTTCTGCTAAGTTAGTTAATTTTTCTTCTGGTTTTGCTGTAGATTTTATTTTACATTTTATTTGTACATCTATATAATCTAAAGTTGTTCCATCAAATGCTTCTAATATTACTTTATCTGTATCTTCTTTTCTATCTGCATAAATTGTGTCTCTACTTGCTGAATATTGAGTATCTGGTGAAGTAATATCTGTTGAAACGCTTCTTCCATCTCCTGATATACTCCAACCATATTTAGCATTAAACTCATCATTAATAAATTCTAAATTTTCTGGCAGGTAATCTGTTATTTCATAAACATATCCATCTATTTGTCCCTCATTATATACTCTTATGGTATATATTATTTCATCTCCTATAGCAACTTCTAATGGAGTTTTTGGATGATTATATGTAGCTGTTGTATCACTTCCTGATGTTAAAGATGAAAGATCTACTTTTGGCTCTCTTAAATAATTTCCATTAGAATCTTTTAATTCTGTTTCATTTACTTGTATTATAAATTTTCTTAAAGATAAATCGAAATATTGTCCTAATATTATTAAATCTTCAAAATCGTCATCATCTTCTTGACTTGTTTCTCCATATTCATCTGTTCTTACATTGTCTGGTGTTGAATCTCTATCTATTACAGATTCTCCTTCTGAATCTGTCGCTCCTGTTATTTCTGCTATATTTTTTAATTTAATATCAGTATCTGATACTTTTGCTACTACTTCACATTCTATTTGTACATCTAAATAACTTAATGTTGTTCCATCAAATGCAGGTATTACTTTTCCTGTTAGTTTATCTGTTGTTATCGTTTTTCCATCTGTTGAAGTCCATCCATTTTCTGTATTAACTGTGCTATCTTCTTTCAATTTTAATCCTTCTGGTAAATAGTCTGTTATTTGTGTTACTATTCCATCAATGTCACCTTCATTATATACTCTTATCGTATATTTTACTATATCTCCTGTTTTTACTGTTAAAGGATTTTTAGGATGTACTTTTTCAGCAGTTGTTATATTTCCATTTTTTAAATCTTCTATTGTTGTACTACTTATTTGTGGTTCTCTACTTTCTTCTACTTCTACTCCATTTATAGATACTATATATTTTCTTAACGCCAAATCAAAGTTTTCTGGTATATGTGTAAATTTTATACTATCTTCATAATCTTCTTTTATTCTTTTTATTATTGCTACTGGTTGCTCATTTGTTGGATCTTCTACAGACCAGTATTCGATAGTTGTATTAAAAAACATTCCACTTATTGTAAATGTTATTTCTTCAATATTAGTTGTTTTAGGCACAACTATATAGAAATTCTTTCCTATAGTTTCTTCTAAACTATTATATTTACTTCCATTTTCATCTTGTAATGTTGGTGTTATTACTGTTCCATCTTTTAATGTAAATTTGCCATCTAAAGTAGCTTCTGTATCATTTAATTTTTCTATTTTAAATGGCCCTATTATATAATTTTCTCCTTCTGTTTTTACTGTTTGGGTAAGCTGAGTTAATTTATATGGATTACTTGATGTTGTTACTTCATAATTAGGTGCTTGTTCTTCTGCTGTATCTACTAAATATTGATATAATGTTATAGCTTCTTCTGCTCTATCCCAACCATTAGTTGCACCTTCACCGTTTTCATCACTTAATGCTAAATATTCTGATGATTCTTGATTTTTTATTGCATTTAAATATAATTCAAAAGTTTTTGTATCTCCTACATCATATTCATCACCTGTATTTGTAAAGTGCCATACTGCTAATTGTTGTACTACATCTATATCTTCATCTGTTAAATAACCACCATTTATTCCTGCATTAGTTAATAACATCTCTCTATATTCTTGTGCTTGTTCAATTTCTTCTGATGATGCTGTTGATGATGGTGCTACATATACATGTTCTAATAACCATAATAAAGCTTTATATGTATTACTATTTGTATCTGGTAATGCTTCTTTATATGGACTTTCTATTGTTTCTGGTTGTTTCATATCATAAAATCTTGTATAGTGTTTTATAACTGGAGTTCCACCACCAAAATCAGCAGATCCAAAACCTGGTCCACCTTTTAAACAATATATTGTATTATCATAGTTAAATGTAGAGCCACTACTATCTGAATTTTCTACTATTTTCCATATATTCTTTTCAATTGCTTTATATCCAAATCCAGATGCTCTAAGCATTTTTAGTCCTAAATATTTACTTCCTGTTGCAGCATTAGTTATGCTAAAATTTCCCAATATTAAAACTAATACTAAAACTATTAATGTTAATACTACTGATTTTTTAAATTTCATATTTACTACCATCCTTTTTTACCATTTAGCATCATTATTATATATTTTACTTATATTCAAATATTAAGTCAATACAATTTTATGGTTATATTTCCATATATTACATATATGAATAATATATGTCTACGGACATTTGTATTGTATTTTATAACTAATATATTACAATTATATTACATTTTTGTAACATTTTCAATGTTTTTTATGATATTTATCATGTATTCCTTAGGGAAATCATTACAATTTTAAAATTTACACGATACAAAACTTATATGTATTAATGTGATAGTACAAAATTATATATACAATGCTTTATTCTGTTAATAGTAAGTATTTTAATTAAATAGAAAAATATATATCTTTGTATTGACTTTTACATTTTTTTTTGCTATTATATTAATTGTTATTTTTATATAATATGCGAAAGTAGCTCAGTTGGTAGAGTGCAACCTTGCCAAGGTTGATGTCGCGGGTTCGAGCCCCGTCTTTCGCTCCATTTTTATTATATATTTGTAATATTTATAATTTTGATTACATATATATATATTATAATAATTTTATGGCGATATAGCCAAGTGGTAAGGCACGAGTCTGCAAAACTCTGATCCCCGGTTCGAATCCGGGTGTCGCCTCCAATTTTAATAAGTTTAAACGGTTATTACTTAAAATGATAGGAGATATGGTCTATATGTAGATTAATATAGTAACTATATTAATTTTTGAATAAAAAATATTATTTGACATATTATAATTAATGTAGTATACTATATATAGCTTATAAGCAGAATAATTTAATGTATAACATTTGTAAAAATGTAGCACTTGAAAAAGACTAACAGGGCAAAAAGGTTAGTCTTTTTCCATTATAAAAGACTAGGAGGGCAAATCCTAGTCTTTTTTGTCTAATCATCTAATTCTTTTAGAAGCAAAAGAACAATGATTAATGCAAATAATTTAATATATTTTTTCATTTGTACAAATAGCATCTCCTTTCTAGCTTATTGCCGAAAGGCTATTTTAATATACAATATTTTTTCATATTATTCAATAAGATTTTAAAGTTTAATTGCTTAAAAAATAGTTGGAGTTTATCTACTCCAACTAATATTATAAAACCAAAATATTTTATCTTCTCTTTCTTAAAATACTCTTAAAAATTCTGTTAAATACTCTTTTATATCTTTCTTCTTTATTTCTTCTTGAGAATAAATTTGTAATACTGAAATAATTTTATTATTTAATACTACTTTTAAATTCCCTAATATTTCTCCTTGTTTTACTGGTGCTTCTAAATAATATATTGCATTTATTTCTACATTTATTTTATTTATTTCATCTTTTTTTATTGCCATATTTTTAAATGGAATACTTGATATATTCAATTTTACTTTATCATTTACTCCTTTATTAATAAATATTCTTCCAGAATTTACTTGTTCCCAATTTGTAAATTGTTTTTCTACTATTTCTTTTATATTAACAATTTTAAATTCTTTATATGCATATTCAATTAGTTTTATAGTATCTTTACTTCTTATTGTACTCGTATCTGCTCCTATTATAACTGTTATTATATCTAAATCATCTCTTTTACAAGCTGTTACTAAACATCTTCCAGCTCCATTGGTAAATCCAGTTTTTACTCCATAAACTCCTAAAACATTTCCTAATAATTTATTTGTATTATTTATTGTTTTAGGATTATCATTAATATATACTGTTGCTGTTCTATTTCCAACAATTTCTTTAATTTTATCAATTTTTAAAGCATAATCTGTTATTTTGGCTAATTCATATGCTGTTGTATAATGTTCTTCATTATCTAATCCATGTGGTACTACAAAATGTGAATTAACAAGTCCTAATTCTTTTGCTTTTTCGTTCATTAGGTTTGCAAATCCATCTATACTTCCTCCTACATGAATTGCTAATGCTACTGCTGCATCATTTCCAGAACATAACATAAGTCCATATAACAAGTCATTTACTGTTATTTTGTCATTTTTCTTTAATCCTAATCTAGATCCTCCTATACTTGCTGCTTTTGAATCTACTATAACAACATCTGATAAATTAGCATTTTCTAATACCACTATTGATGTAAGAATTTTTGTTGTACTTGCCATAGGTGTTTGTTTATATCCATTTTTTTCATATAATACATTACCAGAAGCTCTATCATAAATTAATCCTATTCTTGAATCTATTTGTAATTCTTCTACTTGTGCTGAAGTTTCTAACACTTCTTCTTGTATTTGTTTTAGATCTACTTCCTCATTTTCTGTTTCTTCTAAATTTATTTTATTTTCTTCAATTATCTCGTTTACTTGATCTAATTCATTTATTTCTATATTTTCTTTTTGTATAATACTTATTGCTATAACATCTGTTGTATTAATTATAATTAGTAAATTTAATATCAATATTATTTTTAATAATTTTTTTTTTAACATTAAAAATCACCTTCTAAATTATATTTTAGAAAGTGATTCTTTATGAATTATACTGTGTAATAAAAAAATATAATATTTTTTATATATTTTAAATAAACTCTTAAATATTTTTATCTGTTTCTTGTTGGAGCACCAAATTCTTCTTCAATTTCTTCATGAATAGAATCTATTTTTTCATCAGGTGTTTTTCCACCCATAGAATTATATTCTTCTGTAAATCTTTCTACTGAAACTTTTGCTTTTGCTGCTTCTTTTCTTAGTGTTGTTTCAGAACCATCTTCTAAAACTATTATATCATCTGGTGTTAATTCATCATTCGAGGCAGTATCATCTATATTTCTTAATTGTGTTTCTCCGTCTCTATCTAATTCTCCTTCTGCTCTTTTTAATTCTTCTGAAATTTCTGTATTTCTATGTTTATCCATAGCTTCTCTTACTTCTCTAGTTGTTGGTCTTTGATTATTTGTTTCTATTGGAGCTGAAAAATATCTTTCTTCTTTATCTCTGCTAAGATCTGCTCTTACATAATCTACTTCTAAAATACCATATTGCCCTACTTTAACAGATAGCATTTCTTCTTGTCCATTTGTTTGTCCTCTTCCTTCTATTTTAACCATTCCAGCAACTTGTTCTTCTTCTACTAAACTACCATCTCTACTATTTATAGAAGTTATTTTTTGTCCCGTAGTAGTCCCTTGTGTATTTTG
>CALXYR010000027.1 GCA_944393025.1 uncultured Clostridia bacterium
CCATTTAGAAATTGTTTGTCTAACCACATTTAATTTTATAGCAAGTTCTTCTTGTGAAAGTCCTTTTGATTTTCTTATAGATTTAATGTTTTCTTTTAACATTTTACAACAACTCCTTTCTTTACAACTATTATATAAAGAACTGTCCGTTGCTACAAGCAATACTTATTAACATCTTAAATTTATCCCTGTAAAATAGCATTTTCTTACTTATATATTGTAATTTGTCGCTTTAATCAATGTGCTTTATCACTTTGCATGGATTTCCAACAGCTATAGTATTAGATGGAATATCTTTATTTACAACACTTCCTGCGCCTATAACAACATTATCACCGATAGTTACACCTGGAAGTACAACAACATTTCCACCAATCCATACATTATTTCCTACTTTTATTGGCTTTGCATATTCTAACCCTTTATTTCTTCTTTCTACATCTACTGGATGTCCTGCCGTATAAAAACTACAATTAGGAGCTATGAAAACATTATCACCAAATTCAACTTTATTTGCATCTAGTATAATTAAATTATGGTTAGCATAAAAATTTTCTCCTATTTCTATATTATAGCCGTAATCACACATAAATGGTTGTTCTATAGTAAAAACATTTCCAGTTTTTCCAAGTATTTCTTTTATAATGTTTTCTTTTTCTTTATGATTTGATGGTTTTAATTGATTATAATCATAACATTTATCTTTTACCCAATATCTTTCTTTAATTAAATCATCATTATAATTTGCATCATACAATTCTCCTGCTAACATTTTTTCTTTCTCGTTCATATAATCTCCTCCCTACAAATATTAATAGCTATTAATATTCACCTTTTATGGCATCTTCTACTATTGATCCAACAATTGCTCCTCCTATGAAAAGAGTATTAAATTTTTTAGGGAATTTGTGCAAACATAATATCATTATTACAGCACCTAATCCATATATTCCACAAAAAGGCCCATATAGAAAACTTTGTCTGCTCTCCCACACTCCTTTTGTTATTATTCCATATAATGTTTCAATTATATAACCTGCAACACTATATATTATAAAATAGGCTAATATTCTCCATATACCTATTCCATTTATCGTTATTTTCTTTTTAATTTTGTTATCTTCTTTTTTTATATTCTTTTCATCTTCTTGTATGATTTTGCTTGGTTCTTTAATTTCTATTTTACATTTTTTCATATATTTATTACCTTTCAAATATTATAAAATTTTTAAATATATAATAATATTAAAATAATAAATTGTCAATAAATACTAATTAATGAATGCTTGTATACATAACAATTTGTAGACATTCACTTTTTAATTTCCAAAATACTTAATTTTAAATATAGTTCCATTTTCTGATGAGTTTACATTAATTGTTCCATTATCTTCTTCAATAATTGTTTTAGTAAGAGCAAGTCCAATTCCTATACTTTCTGCATTAGAGTTTTCTCCTTTATAAAATCTTTCAAAAATGTGTGGTAAATCCTTTTTTGATATTCCCGTTCCAAAATCCTTTATTTCTAGTAAAGAGTATACATTATTTTTACTAAAAGAAAGTTCAACTGTTTGGCCATTTTTAGAATGTTCTATACAATTTTTTAAAATATTAGTAATTGCTTCAACTTGCCATTTATAGTCACAATATATTATAATGTTTTCATTTCCTTTTATGTTAATTGTTATATTTCTCAAATCACATAAAGTTGAAACATTTTTCACTGCTCCATTTATAATATCTTCTAAATTTACATATTCTTTATTAAAATGAATAGTATTAGAATCGAATCTTGATAATTTTAAAATTGCCTGAACAAGGAAATTAATATTTATAACTTCTCTTTTAATGTCTTTGATAAAATATTCCTTAGTACTAATATCCATATCTGGATTATCTATTAAATTATCTAACATTATTAATATACTTGTTAGAGGTGTTTTCAATTGATGAGATATGTCTTCTAAAGATTTTTTTAGATTTAATTTATCTAAATTAGAATTTTCTGCTGATTCTTTTAAGATTATCGTTGTTTTATATATTTCATTTTTTAAAATAGATAATTCATCCTCAGATATTGAATCAATACTTAGTTCATAATTCTTTTTATTTATTTGTTCAATATAATTAGTAATATCATTTATATCTTTTTCCTTCTTTTTATTATATTTTAAAAATAATAAAATTAATATTATTATTGAAAAACTCATAAATAACAAATCTAAAACTATAAAAATAAAAAAGTCTTTATCATTTTTCTTTAAAACTGATTGCTTTTGAATATCTATTCCATATTTATTAAGTATATTAGAAGTCTCTACATTATCATTATTTAAAATTTCTATTATTTCTATTTCAGTAAGTAAAGGATATTTTTCATTTAGAACTCCTATAATTTGATTAATTTTTTCATTAAAATTAGAGGTATATACATTGTATTCATATATATTTATAATTAACCAAAAGATTAATAAAAATATAGATATAAATAATGTAATTCTTAAATATTTTTTTAATTCTACTTTATTTTTCATCTATTCTATACCCCATTCCTTTTATGGTAATAATTATATTTGTTCCTATTTTTTCTCTTATTCTTTTAAAATAAACTGTAATTGTATGATCATCTACATCATTTCCTGTCCATTCCCATATTTTATCAAGTATTGTATTTCTAGTTACTACTTTATTTATATTATTAAATAATAAATTAACTAACTTTAATTCTAATGGAGTTAAATCTATTTTATCATCATTTCTATAAAGTATTAATTTATCAATATCAAACGATATATCATTAATTTTAATAATGTTTTTCTTTTTTGAACGCATTAATATTTTATTTATTCTTGCTATAAGTTCCTTTGTACTAAATGGTTTTGTAATATAATCTTCAGCACCTATATTCAATCCTTTAACTATATCATCTTCCTCATCTTTTGCAGTTAGAAATATTGTTGGTATATTTAATGGCTTTATTTTTTGTTCAAATAGATTAAATCCATTTCCATCTGGAAGTGTTATATCTAATATTATCAAATCAATTTCATGTTTACTACTTAGAAATTCTAATGTATCTTTTATATTAGTTTTGTAAATGTAATCGTAATTATTTTTTTCAAAAGAATATGTGAGTCCTTTTATAATTGATAAGTTATCTTCTACTAATAAAATATTCATAATTATCACTCCTATATAATTATAACATATAATTAAAAGGGCAAAAGCCCTTTTATATTAAATATTTTCATTTCTAATTGTTTCAATAGTATTTTGTTTACTAATTTTGTTTATAGAATATTTCATAATTATTGAAATTAAAATAAATACTGTCATTATAGAAATTAAAATTGCTAATAATGGTAATTTGTATGGTAAACCTGATTCACTCACTAAGAAATAATATATCAGATACGATAAAAAGATACCAATTGGTACACCTATTATTAATGCTTTTACTCCCATAAATGTACTTTCTAATCTAATCATTTTCTTAAACTCTTTTGATGTCATTCCAACAGATTTTAGCATAGCAAATTCTTGCCTTCTTAATTCCATATTAGTTGTTATAGTATTAAATATATTTGTAATTCCAATTAAAGATATAACAATAATAAACCCATATAAGAATATACCTATTAAAGTATATAAATTATTCATTATTCTTACCTGTTCTTCCCTATTGTTTAAGTAATAGTCTTCTCCTTTTAAATATTCATCTATTTCATCTTGTAATTTAGTAGCATTATTTGATTTATAATAAATTTCTAATACATTACTTGTTGCAATTTCATCAAATAACTCATCACTTATAACTAAAATTCTTCTACTATTATTGTTTTCTAAACCAAATGGCATTTTTTCTGTAACAGCTCCAATTTCTAAATTATAGTTTTTATCGTTCTCAAGTTTTCCATTAATCTTATCACCTTTATTTAAAGAATAAATACGCATGTATTTCTTTATATATTTGTCTTTCTCTTGATCATATTTATTTACTACTGCATAATCTGAAAGTATTGCTTTATTTTTTATTTCATCATAATCTAGTCCAATTTCTTTAATATATTTATTATATTGTTCACTGCCTAATGATACTATAGTTAAATGTTTTTCTATTTCTGGATCTAATTCTAATTTAATCCAATCAATATATTCTTGATTATAATAATTTTCTTTAAATGTAAAATCTGATTGTCTTAATATCGTATAATTCTCAATTGTATCAAAATTAGTTGTTTCTAAAAATTTTAAATAAGATTCTTCTTTATAATCAGTTGCAGTTAATGAAATATTTGCTCGTGTTAAATTTAATTGATTTTCAATTGTATCAAATGCCATAGTCATAAAACTAGATAACGCAATAAATACAAATACAGATACAACTATAGATATTACTGTAGTACGATATTTTTTCTTATTTCTTTTTAAATTTTTATAAGATATTTCTCCTCCGATTCCAAAAAGTTTTTTTATAATTTTTGGAGATTTAATTTTTTTAGAATTTATTTTAATATTAGCACTATTTCTAATTGAATCTATTGGAGATACTTTTGATGCTCGTTTTGCACTTTTAAATGCAGAAAAGTATATAGTAACTATTCCTAGTATTACAGCAATTAATACTGCTATATAAGAAAATGAAAATTCAAGTTTTATACCAGTTGATATCATATCCTTTAAAAAATAATTAGATATAATTATTAATATAAATGATGCTAAAAATCCTAGTAATATGCCAATAGGTATTCCTATAATTCCAAGAATAAATGCTTCATAAAATACATTTTTTCTAATTTGTTTTTTTGTAGCACCTATACTTCTTAGCATTCCATATTGTCTTATTTTTTCAGTTATAGATATATCAAAACTATTTTTTATGCAAAATATAGAAGTAAATACAATAATTCCCATTACAATACTTGCTACTATTCCTATACTACCTACACCACTAGTTTTTAGCGGATTTGTTTCTAAATCTACTAAATAAGTATTAATATTTATTTCATATTTAGCTTTACCTAATTCCATTGTTATTTCCTTAATTTCTTCTTCTGTTAATGATTCATTAGAAAATGATTTAGCTAAGATATTTTCATTGACTTCTAATATATTAGCAGTAATTTTATATATATTTTTTGTACCTTCTTTTGTATATAGTGCAAAAATATCAATGCTTCCATCTAAATTATTTTCATCAATATAAGTTATAAATGTATATCCAGGTGCAGAATAATCTTCAATATTAGATGCTGGTCTTTCTATAATACCGACTATTTTATAAGTTTTACTAACAGTATCTACTATTGCTTCATTACTACTATTTTCATGAGCAGATGATATTTCTTTATTTGAGTCAGTATCTGTTATAGATTCTGATGTATTATCTGAATAATAAGGATTGTTTTGATTTAATTCATAACCTTCATCATCAACTCTTTTACCTATATCTAATGTAATAGAATCTCCTACCTTTAACTCTAACCTACCATTTGTTTTTAAATGTGTTGGAATAACTATTTCATTTTCGTTTTCTGGTAACCTACCCTCTACTAATTTTACTGATAAATTTTCTAAAGAACTTTTTGTAAAGGCCTTTACAAATGCGTAGGGTTTATATTCATTTTTTGAGTCAATTTTTGCATATCCAATATTTTTAGTTAAATTCAAAGTGTCAATACCTCTATTGTTCTTAAAAAAATCGAGTTCAGATGATGGTACATTATAATATGCTACATGAAAGTTTCCTTTTTCGTTAATTTCAAAATTAATTAATGAATTTATTCCACTTGTATAGATAGAAGCAACTGCTGTTATAAGAGCAACAGATAAAACAATTCCTATAATTGTTACAATTGTTCTTTTTTTATTTAATTTTAAATTTTTAATTGTTAAATTGTTAAGTAAATTCATATTTATACCCCCTTAACAATTTTTCCATCTTCAATTTTGATTATTCTATCAGCCTCTTTAGCAATTTCCATATTGTGTGTAATCATAATAATTGTTTGTTTTAATTCTTTATTTGATTTTTTTAGTAAAGCAACAATTTCATCACTCGACTTTGAATCTAAATTGCCTGTTGGTTCATCTGCAAGAATTATTGTTGGATTTGTTATTAGTGCTCTACCAATACTGGTTCTCTGTTGCTGTCCTCCAGATAATTCATTAGGAAGATGTTTTTTTCTGTTTTCTAATCCTAATAATTTTAACATATTATTTAAAGTTTCTTTGTCTACTATCCTATTATCTAATGACAAAGGTAATGTTATATTTTCTTCAACATTTAATATTGGTATTAAATTATAAAATTGATATATTAATCCTACTTGTCTTCTTCTAAAAATAGCTAGTTTATCATCATTAAATTTAAATATATCTTGCCCATCAATAAATACTTTTCCAGATGTAGGTCTATCAACACCGCCTATTATATGAAGCAATGTTGACTTGCCACTACCAGATGCTCCTACAATAGCTACGAATTCACCTTTTTCTACTGAAAAAGATACATCATCTAATGCAACTACTTTAGTTGTATCTTTTCCATAAATTTTAGTTAAGTTTTCAACTTTTAATATTTCCATAAATCTTCTCTCCTTTCGATTTAAATTATATTATATTAATAGTTACAAGTAAGTTACATTTTATAATTTTTAAAATTTTATTTTCATATTGCTATCATTAAAGCTTATAAATGTGCTATAATATTATTGTTATTTATGTGTAGTTTTGTAAAACTTATATGCATTATATAAGGAGGTATTTAATATAATGGTACACACTGCCAAAAGTTTGTTAAACACACAAAGTGAAGCTCAAAAATTATTTCATTGGATTGTAGATATATTTAGCAAACATACTACCATAAAAAATAGAATATACTTGGAAGAATATTGGGATTCTGAACTAGAAAATGAAAACGATCAAAGCAAAATTAAAATAGGTTGGGAAACTAAGAATTTTCTCACTAATAAAAGTTTTAATATTACTACAATGTTAATACTTGTTCAAATGTTTAACGAAACAACTGAATATTATGCTAAAATCCATATTCCAAGATATCCAGATAGGTCACATACTATCGTAATTTTTAAGTATTAAATACCATTGCACTAAAAAACGGAAGTTATAATATACTTCCGTTTAAATATTTCTATCAAATGATAATTCATTAAAAAATTCTTTTTCTAATTGTTCTAATTGCTCAAGATAATTTTTTTTCATCTTATCATCTGAAACCATCATATTTACTCTTTCTCTTGCTCTTCTTAATCTTTCAATATATTCATAAGGATTTGTTAATATTTTTCTTCTTTCTTTAGCTCTTTCGGAAATTATTGCTTCTTGTGCACATGAATATTTACTATCATTAATTTCCCAGGCTAATTTTGGTCTTTTATTTTCTCCTCTTGTAAATACTCTAACATTATCACAAATTCCTCTTTTTTGCATAACCATTACCTCTTGTAAAAATGGTTCATACATCCTATCATGATTTGATCTTGCAACTGGTCTTGGATCATAACCTATTTCTAATAACAATAAATCTCTTTCAATGCATGACAGAAAGCTTTCATATTTATCAACTGCCATTATATTTATTTCTACATTATATCCATTATCTTTAAAACTTTTCACCGTTTCATAATCTTTTTCACCTTTCATTTCTCCTCTATATCCAATCCTCTACTAAATCATCATTTATTTTTAAATTTCCTTTTCCAATAGCCATTTCAATTCCAACCTTATTAATACCATGATAATCACTTCCACCACTTCTTAATAGATTTTTTTCCTTCGTTAATTTTAATAAATAATTTATTTCTTCTTCTGAAAAATTACTATGATAACATTCTAATCCATCTACACTATAGTTATTTATTATGTCATCAATAAAAGCTTCCTTGTCTTTAATTGCTTTGTATATAAATAAGTGCGGCATAAATACAAGTCCCCCTGCATTTTTTATAGCTTGTATTGCAGTATCTAATGATGGATAATCTTCACTCTTATCTATAAATAAAATATTATTTTTATCTCCACAATATTTTTTATTGAATGTAGTAAAATCATTTAATATATCTTCTGCATATACTCCTTCATTTTCCTTATATTTTTTTAAATCTGTATATATTGTAAAACTTGCCCAATCTGTTTTAGGATTCCACTCTATTTTATCTTTATCAGTCAATTTAAATCCCAATTTTTTGCAGGTTTCATATGTTTTGTTAAAATATTTTAATTGTAACTGTTCTTTAGATTTATTTTTATAAAATTCTTTTATCCACTTACTCATCTTATCTAAATTAAATTTATAGCCTAATACTTCTATTGTAATTCCTTTATAAATACATTTAATTTCAATTCCTGTAACTATTTTTCCAGTAAAAAATTTATTAAGTCCTAAGTCTCTTATTTCTTCATGCGCGTGGCAACTATCATGATCTGTTATTGAAATATATTTTAATTTTAATTTTTCAGCTTTTTTTAATAATTCTTCTGTTGAATCTGCACCATCTGAATTATTTGTATGTAAATGTAAATCAATCATATCATTTCTCCTTTATTTATAACATATTTATATTTTAACATATTTCTACTATTTTTGTATATAGTAATTTTTATTTTTAAGTTTCTTTTAAATACCTTGCTTTTATTTATTTATTATTATATTATATATATAATTATTTATTTATGAGGTGAACTTTATGATAAATGCAGATCAAAATCCTGAATTTGTAAACTCTTTTTTAGATTATTCTATTACAATTTTAAATAAGTCTCCAAATTCAGTTAAAGAATATAATTATGATTTAAATGCATTTTTAAGATACATGAAAATTCATTTTAAATTAACAAATGAAACAGACTTTAATAATATTTCTATAAAAGACTTTTCTCTAGATACATTAAAGAAAATAACTTTAAATGATATTCATGCTTTTTTATCTTATTTAGCATTAAATCAAAAAGCTAAACCAGCAACTAGAGCTAGAAAAATATCGACTATACGAATATTTTTCTCTTATCTATCACAAAAAGCAAATCTTTTAGAAAGTAATCCCGCTCAAAATTTAGAAACTCCTAAGCTTGATAAAAGAATTCCAAAATATTTATCTCTTGATGATAGTAAAAAATTATTAAATGTTACAGCAGATGAAAACGATGAAAATAAAGAAAGAGATTTAGCTATTATCACATTGTTTCTTAATTGTGGTTTAAGATTATCTGAATTAGTTGGAATAAATGTTTCTAATATAGATTTTAATGAATGTAAACTTACTGTAATAGGTAAAGGAAATAAAGAGCGTACTATTTATCTTAATAAAGCTTGTATAAATTCCATAAAAAATTATTTATTAGTAAGACCAACAGAAGGTATTAAAATTGATTCTAAAGCTTCAAATAAAGCACTATTTTTAAGCAAAAGAAAAGAAAGAATTAGCAATCGCACCGTTCAATATATTGTAGAACGAGAATTGCAAAAAGCTGGATTAGATACTTCAAAATATTCTACTCATAAATTAAGACATACTGCTGCTACATTAATGTATCAATATGGAAATGTTGATATTAGAGCACTACAAGAATTGCTCGGACATGAAAGTATTTCAACAACTGAAATTTATACCCATGTAAGCAATGAACAAGTACGAAATGCTGTTGAAGTAAATCCTTTGGCCAATCTTTGATATAATACAAAAGGAGAAAATAACTTATGATAACAAATAAAATAATAAATATAACTCTAAATGTAATTATATTTCTAATACCATTATTAGCACTTCCCCATGGTATTAATTCAATTCCATATAATATTTTAAAAATAGTTTCTTTATTAATTTGTGGACTTGTTTTATTAATTTCACTAATTATTAAAAGAAAAGAATTAAAATTTGATATAATAGATAAAACCTTAATTGTTTTTTATATTTTAATAATATTAAGTACAATATTTTCAATAAATAAAATAAAATCAGTTATAGGTGAATACAATAGATATGAAGGATTATTAACTTTAACAGTATACTTTCTAATATATTATTGCGCCAAATATTATTTTACTTATAATAAAAATATTAAAATTTTTGCAATAACAACATTAAGCATTTGTTCCATTATAGGAATATTACAATATTATAATATTTTTCCTTTATATCAAATCTTTAATATTCCATATAAAGTGGGTTTCGCTTCTTCAACCTTTGGAAATAGAAACTTTTTTGGAAGCTTTCTTTCTATACGGTGTTACTCTATTTATGGCTTTATACATAATAAAAAACAAAAAAAGTTTTTTGTTTATGAGTTTACTATCTTTTTTTGCCATGATGATTTCTGTTACAAGAAGTTCATGGATTGCATTAGCAGTTGCTTCAATTTTTGGTATTATTTATATAATAAAGAACTTTAATAAAGATATTTTAAAGAGAACTATTATACTTGCATCATGTTTTACTATAATTTTTATTTTTGTATTAAAACCACCAACTTTTATAGAAAATATAATTTGTAATTATAAATATTCAAATTTTATAGATGATAGATTTAAATCTTTATATAATGATTTTGATAATATAGTTAATAATGAAAATTTAAATTCCGTTGGATCTGGTAGATTAGAAATATGGTATTTAACATTAAAATTAACATCTCAAGTACCATTACTTGGCACAGGTCCAGACACATTAAAAGATGGAATAATATATAAGCTTCCATTAGATGCATTAAATTATTTTTATGAAAGAAATGCTATTTTTGATAAGGCTCATAATGAATATTTGCAAATTGCAGCAACAATTGGAATACCCGCATTAATAATTTATTTAGCATTTTTAATGCAAATTTTATTTAATCAAAAAAATTTATTTAAAAATAGCGGATTATTTATTTTAATTATTCCTATTATTGCTTATATAACTCAAGCTTTTTTCAATATAAGTACAATTGGTGTTGCTCCTATTTTTTGGTTTTTATTAGGCGTTATTCAAAATAAAATATTTGTTAAAGATATAGAAGCTGAGGATACCTAACCTTATTGTATAGTCAAAATCGTTAAGAATATTTTCTGCAAATATCAATGATTGTATATGAGAACAAAAGTAAAGTAATCTAGAACATATATAGATTACTTTACTAAATTAAATTCATAATAATATTGGTTCTATTTGTTTTCTATCAAGTGCTTTTTCTATAGTTGGAATTAAATATTTAAAATCAGCCACTAATGAACATGGTTTAGTAATTGGATTATCTTGCTTAAAAGGCACAAAAAAATAATTCTTTCTATTTAATAATTTACCTATATTTTCTGCATTGCCAGATAATCCATCATTTGTTGATATTGCTAATACTACTGGATTATTATTTCTAAGGTGTGATTTAACAGCCATAAGTACTGGAGTGTCTGTGATTCCATTTGATAATTTTGCAATAGTATTACCGTGAGCATGGTGATACTACCATGATGTCTGTAAGATTCTTTGGTCCAATTGGTTCAGCTCCTTGAATTGTATGAATTATTTCATTAGTTCCTGTAATATTTTTAATTTTATCTATATAATCTTTTGCACTTCCGAATTTTGTATCTAAATTATATGCATTATCTGACATAATTGGTAATATCTCTGCACCTTCTCTTTTTATTTTTTTAAGTTCCTCTAATACTATATTAAATGTGCAAAATGAACCTGTAAATGCAAATCCTATTTTTTTATTTTCTAATTTCAAAAGCAACACCTCCTTCAAATAACATATTTATATATTATATGCTATTATGTAAAGTGAAGTGTTGCTTAAATAATTAGTATATATATAAATTATTTTATCACTAAGTCTCTTGTTTCTCTAGCTATCATTAGTTCCTCATTTGTTGGAACTACATATACCTTAACTTTTGAATTTGGAGTAGAAATTTCTACTTCTTTACCTCTACAATTATTCTTTTCTTCATCTATTTCTACACCTAAATATTTTAAATACTCACAAATTTCTTTTCTAACGCCTATACCATTTTCTCCAATTCCTGCTTCAAATGTTATAACATCTACTCCATTCATTTGTGCTACAAATCTTCCTATATACCCAGCAACTTGATATACAAAATTATCTATAGCAAGTCTTGCTCTTTTATTTCCTTCATTTGCTGCTGCCTCTATATCTCTGTCATCTATGCTTACTCCTGAAAGTCCTAATTTACCAGATTTCTTATTAAGAATATTACTCATTTCTTTAGGTGATATATTTTCTTTCTCCATCAAAAATGTTACTACTGAAGGATCTACATCTCCAGATCTTGATCCCATTGGTACTCCAGCAAGAGGAGTTAATCCCATTGAAGTATCTATAGATTTTCCATCTTTTATAGCACAAAGACTTGAACCTTGTCCTAAATGACAAGAAATAATTTTTAAATCTTCTAATGGTTTATTCATTATTTCAGCAACTCTTTGAGAAACAAATTTATGTGATGTACCATGTGCTCCATATTTACGAATTTTATATTTTTCATAATATTCATAAGGTATAGCATACATATATGCTTTTTCTGGCATTGTTTGATGGAATGCAGTATCAAATACTACAACATTTGGTTTTCCTGGTAATTTTTCTTGACAAGCATAAATACCTTGTAAATGAGCTGGATTATGTAATGGTGCAAATTGAATTGCTTCTTCTATTCCTTTAACAACTTCATCATCTACTAATACAGATTTAGTAAATCTTTCTCCTCCATGGACTATTCTATGTCCTACAGCATCTATTTCATTTAAATTAGATATTACGCCATAATCTTTATGTAATAACTGCTCTATAACTAATTCCATACCTTCAGCATGATTTTTTATATCTTTTTCTATTTTATATTTTTCTTCTCCAACTCTATGAGTTAAAAAAGAACCATCAATTCCGATTCTTTCTAAATAACCTTTTGCCATAACATCTTCTGTTTCCATATCAATTAATTGATACTTTAATGATGAACTTCCACAGTTTACAACTAAAATTTTCATTCTAAAACCTCCTAAATTAATTTAATAAATAAATTACCCTACATAATAATGAAATTAATTATTAGATTAATATAAATATAATTAAATAGAGTATTATAAATATTTTTTCTATACAATAATTTTATTTAAACTTGTTTATCTATTGAGCTTGAATTGCTGTTATTGCTACAACCCCTACTATATCTTCACTACTACATCCTCTTGATAAATCATTTACTGGTCTTGCAATACCTTGACATAATGGTCCATAAGCTTCAGCTTTTGCTAATCTTTGTACTAATTTGTAACCTATATTACCAGCATCTAAATTTGGAAATATTAATGTATTTGCTTGTCCTTTAACAGAACTCTCAGGAGCTTTACTTAAAGATATTTCTGGTATAATTGCTGCATCTAATTGTAACTCACCATCACAAATTAAATCTGGCATTTTTTCCTTTAGTAATTTAGTCCCTTCTATAACTTTTTCTGTTAATTCTGAATGAGCACTTCCATGTGATGAATATGAAAGCATTGCAACTTTAGGTTCTTTGTTTGTTAATTGTTTAAAGCTTTTACTTGATGAAATAGCTATTTCCGATAATTCTTCAGCTGTTGGATTTTCTACTAATCCACAATCACCAAATACAAATATTCCATTTTCTCCATATGTACATTCTGGAACTATCATTAAAAAGAAAGCTGAAACAAGTTTAGTTCCTGGTGCTGTTTTTAATATTTGAAGTGCTGGTCTTAATGTATTTGCAGTTGAATGACACGCACCAGATACTAATCCATCAGCATCTTTTTGTTTTATCATCATAGTTCCAAAATACATATTATCTTTTAAAGTTTCTCTTGCTTTTTCAATTGTCATTCCTTTCGCTTTTCTTAATTCATAAAAAGCATTTACATATTCCTCAAATTTTTCTGAAGTTTCTGGATTAATAATTGGTATGCCTGATATATCTATATTATTTTCTTTTGCTAGTTTTGTAGCATTAGTTTCATTACCTATAAGAATTATCTTAGCAAATCCTTCTTCTTTTACTTTTTGTGCTGCTTTTAACACTCTTTTATCTTCACTTTCAGGTAAAATAATAGTTTTTATGTTTTGCCTTGCTTTATTTTTTAGTTCATCTATAAAAGACATTAGTTGTACCTCCTATATTTGTATATTTAACACATATATTATATATTCAATTTTAAGAAAGTACAAGTCTTTTTAATATTTTTTTGTCCTAATTATAAAATTAATGGTTACTGTTTAGTATTATTAAAAGTCTAGAATATCTATTGAAGAAGTTATTTATTTTTATTAATTTTTTTAATATACAATATATATGTTACACTGAACAGTAATAAATTAATAATATCTAAAATTACTATTAACATTTGATGTATTAGTATTGTTAATTGCTCTATCATCAAAGCTCAACAACATATTATATGGTAAATTAGAAATTGTAATAAATTTAATTGAATATATATCGCAATAAGTTATAATATCACTTTCTAATGCTCTAAGTAATATATAGCTTGCACCAACATCTATTAATATTCCAGTTCTATCTACTAAATTATTTGTACCTATTAAAAATTCTACTCTCATTAGTTTTCCTATATTCTCTCTTAAAAAAGCAGGTGTATATATATTATTTGTAAGTATCTCTGGTGAATTTGAATTAATATTTACATTTCTATTTTCTTGCATATTTAATTTATTATGATCATCCATACATTTTCCTCCCTAAAATATAATATTTTTAACTTTTAAAATATTATATGAATATTTTTAATAAAAAGTTATAATAAGATTTTAAGTATTTGCATAACTTTCTGTCGGTTTATAAAAACAATGTTCACCTAATCTTGTATGAAATGTTCCAGAACCATTTGAAGGAAAAATACTGCCACAATTTGGTCTAAATGGATTTAAAAACCATAAACATTCCCCTATTTCATTTAATCTATTTCCGGATAAAGCCCAATCTGCTATTTCATAATGTATATCGGTTGGATTCATATTATATATATTTTGAGGATTATATTTCCCACCTATTGTTTCTCTGGTACAATCAAATTGACCTGGCTGAAAAACTATATTTCTTATATTTCCTCCTTGTGAAATCCTAGAATATTCTCCTATAGGTGTATTTACTCTATTCATTACAACTGTTGCAACTGCTCTCATTCCATTATCTCCTTCTCCACCTGCTTCACATTGAACAAGTCTTGCTAATAATTCTCTATCTGAATATGCCATAAAAAAACCTCCTCATAATATTATATGAATAGGTTTTTTAGTGTGTTTTATTATATAAATAAAATTTGCAATCTTAAAGGTTGATTGTATATTATTCTAGTTTATTTAGTTTCTATAATGATATTTGTATAAATTTGCTCATCTATCTTATTTACTTCAATTTCATAAATTTG
>CALXYR010000028.1 GCA_944393025.1 uncultured Clostridia bacterium
GAAAAATTTGACAAAAAAATTAAGCATTTCCAATGCTTATATCAATTTTTTATTTAATTAACTGTCAAATTCCCGAAATAATTATGCATATTTTAATATAATATATCATATAATTATATTAAGTATATATAAAAAATTATATGAAGAATCAAATTTCTTTAAATGTATTGACAAAATGATTATAAAAGTTGTATAATTAATTAGTCAATACAAAATATCGCGGGGTGGAGCAGTTGGCAGCTCGTTGGGCTCATAACCCAAAGGTCGGAGGTTCGAGTCCTCCCCCCGCAACCAATTATAGCAAGTCTTTCGGGATTTGCTTATTTTTTGTTTTATTGTAAAAGCTACGAAAAAGTTATAAAAACATTGAATAATAAAATAATTAATGATATTATATTTGCATAAGTAGTAAAGGAGATAAGACATGAAAAAGTTTAAAAAAATAGTATTGTTTTTATTTGTTTTTATAATATGCACACTAATATCTAAAAATCTATTAATTGAAGTTAAAGCAGAAGATTACAGTAATTTATATTTAAATAAATTAGAGTTTTATGTTGAAATAAATTCAGATGGAAGTATGGATGTAACAGAAACATGGAATATAGATATTAGAAATACTAATACACTATATAAAACATTTGAAATTGATAGTAAAAAATATTCATCAATAGAAAATGTTTTAGTCAAAGATGTAACAGCAAATATGGAATTAACACATATAAATCAAGAGATGTATCATGTTACAAAAAATTGCTATTATGGATTAAAAAATTCTAAAGGTGATTTTGAAATAGCATGGGGTGTTGGATTAGATAATAGCCATGATATTAGAACTTATGAAATTTCATATACTGTAAAAGATGTAATAGGAAAATATAATGATTATTCTGAATTATATTGGCAATTTGTAGGAAAGGATTTTGAAATAGATGCAGAAAAAATAACTGGGGCTATAAAACTTCCTGAAAAAGCGAAAAATACTGAAGAAATAAAGGTATGGGGACATACAGAAGATCTTAATGGAGAAATATATGTTACAGATAAAGATGAAATAAAGTTTCAGTTAAATAATTTTAATTCTGGAAGATATGTAGAAGTAAGAATATTGTTTCCAAGTGATATGATAATAAGTACATCTAGAACATATAATGAAAATAGGTATGATGATGTATTAAAAGAAGAAGCAAAATGGGCAAAACAAGCAAATTTAAGAAGAAAATGGCAAGAAATAGAAGAAGAGGTTATATTAACTTTTGTTATATTTGTAGTAATAGCTTTATGTATAATTTTTATAGAAAAAGCGGTTAAATATGGAAAACAATTAGGTGGAATAAATAAATATAAACCAGAACAAAAATTAGAGTATTTTAGAGAGTTACCAGAAAATGATGTAACACCAGGTGAAGCTTTATATATACTAAAAGAACCATATAATACATTTTCAAGTTATTTTGGAAAAATATTTTCGGCAACACTTTTAAATTTAAAATTAAAGGAATATATAGATTTAAAAGTAGAGAAAACAGAGAAAAGCAAAGAAAAAATATATATAAATAAACTAAAAAATCCAGATAATAATTTAAAAGGAGATGAAAAAAGAATACTAGAATTTCTATATAAAGCATATAATAAAAAAACAGAAATAGAAATAAAAGATTTAGAAAAGTATATAGAAAAACATCCTGCAGGAGTGGAAAGTTTAATAAAAGGTTGCGAAAAAAATATTGAAAATCAATTGCAGACTAATGGAATATTAGATAAAAAACAAAAGGAAGAATTCTCTAAATATGCTAATTTAGCAACACTATACTATATATTTACAATTATATTACTATTTTGGGCTTTCCCATTATCAATAATATTATTAATAAATGGAATTATATGTTCTAAAATAAAGAAAAATGTTAATGTATTAACGCAAAAAGGTGTTAATAGCAAAGAAAAATGGAAAGGTTTAAAAAATTATATGGAAAAATTTTCATTATTAGATGAAAAGGAAATTCCAGCAATAGAAGTTTGGGAAAAATATTTAGTATATGCAACAGTATTTGGAATATCTAATAAAGTTTTAAAACAATTAAAAACAGTATATCCAGATATAGATAAAATAGATGCTATAAATACTTCTACATATATGTATTTTATGTATCATAGCAATTTTGGAACAAGTTTTACAAGCTCAATAAATTCATCTATTTCAAGTTCGTATTCATCAGCAACTGGTGGAGGCGGAGGATTCTCTGGAGGCGGTGGAGGAGGCCGGCGGCCGGAGGTGGAGGAGGCGGAAGATAGCCTCAAAACCTTACATAGATAAATATTAGAAAAAGGAGTTAAAAATGAAGGAGAAATTACAAATATTCTGCCATAGTAGTATAAAAATAATAGGAGATAAAATAATATATTTTGATCCATTTAACATTAAAAAAAATTTTAATGATGCAGATTATATATTTTGTACACATTCTCATTATGATCACTTTTCACCAGAAGATATAAATAAAGTAAAAAACACCAATACAAAATTAATAGTAACAAAAGATATTATAGAAAGTGCTACAAAATTAATTAGCAAAAATAATATTATTTCAGTTCGACCAAATGAAGAATATAAAATAGACAATTTAGTAATTAAAACAGTTCCTGCATACAATAAAGTAAAAAAATTTCATCCTAAAGAAAATAACTGGGTTGGATATATTGTGGAAATTAATGGTCAAAAATACTATATAGCTGGAGATACAGATAATATAGAAGAATTGCATAATATAAAATGTGATGTAGCATTTTTACCAGTTGGAGGCACATATACAATGGATTATAAAGAAGCATCAGAGTTAGCTAATGTAATAAATGCTAAATTGGTTATACCAACACATTATGGAGAAATAGTAGGAGATAAAGATGATGGAATAAAATTTGCAAATTTAGTAAAAAACAAAGAAACCCAAATATTAATTTAGAAAAAATATGGATGTGTTTATATATAATAAATACATCCATGTTTTGCTATTCATACAATAATATAATTCTATTTCCAATTTTATCAACCATTTTATCTTCTTTTAAAAGTTTTAATTCTCTCATCATAGCACTTCTATCTACACTTAAATAATCAGCTAAATCTGTTAAAGACAAAGGAAGTTCAAATGTTTTTGAAAGTTTTCTAGTAGATATAAGGGAAAAATACATTAATAATTTATCGCGAGTGGTTCTTTGTGTTAAAAGTTCAATTCTAGTATTTAGTTCAGTAATTTTATTTAATATTAGTTCAGGTAAGTGTTCAGATAAAGTAGAGTGAAATTCACATTTTTTAGTACATGGTTCTTTTAATTGATCATAAATATAAAATAGAACAGTACATTTAGTTTTAGCTTCAACCAATAATTCATTGTTTATTGTAACTTTATAAAAAACTTCTCCAAATAATGCGTTTTTAGAAAGATGTTCAACTATAGTCCTATTACCATTTAAATCATACCTTACTAAATCAGCGTTACCTTTTAATAATATACATAACTGATTTCTTTTTTGAATATATGTAGTAATTACCTGACCTTTGGAAAAGGTCTTTTTTTGTACTTTATTACAATTACAAGAAAAATTGTAATAAAAGTTTTCAATATTAAAATCGCTACTCATAAATTAGTGTCACCTCTATATCTACATAAAACAATTATAATGGAAACAAGCTACAAAATCAATAAAATAAAGGAAAAATCATAAAGAAAAATAAAAACATAATATTTTTTAAAAAAAATCTTAGAGTTTCTAGACTTTTAATTTTACCTATCATAATATGTAGCTTATGCAACAGAAAAAAAGAAAAAATATATAATAAAATAATATAAAAAATGTTGTAAAGAAGGAATAATATGAAAGTAATTAAAAGAGATGGCAGAGCTGTAGATTATGACAGAACTAAAATACAAATAGCAATAGAAAAAGCAAATAAAGAAGTTACCCAAGAGAATAGAGCAACAGAAAAAGAAATAAAAAGCATAATTACATTTATAGAATCAATGAATAAAAAGAGAATATTAGTAGAAGACATACAAGACATTATTGAAGAAAAATTGATGGAGTTAAAAAAGTACGAATTAGCTAAAAAATATATTGTATATAGGTATACTAGAGCTTTAATAAGAAAACAAAATACTACGGATGAAACAATCTTAGGAATAATAAGGAATGATAATAGTAACGAATATAAAGAAAAAAATAATTTAACTGCAGTTATGCAAAGAAATTATATAGCAGGAGAAGTATCTAGAGATTTAACTAGAAGATTATTATTACCAGAGAAAATAGCAAAAGCAGATGAAGAAGGTATACTTCATTTTCACAACTCAAAATATTTTGTTCATCCTATGATAAATAGTTGTTTAGTAAATATAGAAGATATGTTAGACAATGGAACAGTAATTAATGGAGTAAAAATAGAACAACCAAAGAGTTTTTTAGTAGCATGTATATTAATAACTCAGATTATTACTGTATTATCTGGTAATCAGTATGGTGGTCAATCAATAGATATAAGTCATTTAGGTAAATACTTAAAAAAAAGTTATGAAAAGTTTACATTACAAATAGAAAAAGAATATAAAGGAAAATTGTCAGAAGAATATATTAAAGATTTAGTAGGAAAAAGAGTTAAATCAGAACTAGAGTCCGGGATACAGATAATACAATATCAAATTAATGTATTAGAAACAATGCAAGATAAAAAACAATTAATAACTTTATTTCTATATTTAAAAGAAAATGATGAATATGAAAAAGAAAATGCAATGATTATCGAAGAAATATTAAAACAAAGATATAATGGATTAAAAAATGAGAAGGAAGAAAATATAAGTCCAAAATTTCCCAATTTAGTATATGTATTAGATGATAATAATTGTTTGCAAGGTGGAAAATATGATTATTTAACTAAACTTGCAATTAAATGTTCTATAAAAAGAGGAACACCAAATTATATATCTGCAAAAAAAATGAAGGAAAATTATAAAGGAAATGTATTTAGTCCATTAGATGAATCAAATTTTATGAATCCAATAAAAAATGAAAAAGGGGATTATATATTTGAAGGAAGATTTAATCAAGGAATTGTAAGTATTAATTTACCACAAATAGCATTAATAGCAGAAAAAGATGAAAAAAGATTTTGGAATATTCTAGATGAAAGATTGGAACTATGTTTTGAAGCTTTAATGTGTAAGCATTATTCATTGAAAGGAATAAAAACTAGTATAAGTCCTTTACATTGGGAATATGGTGCAATATCTAGATTATCTAAAGAAGATAAAATTGATAAGCTATTACTGAATGGATATTCTACAATTTCATTAGGATATATGGGTTTATACGAAATGACTAAAATTATGGTAGGAAAATCGCAACATGAAAAAGAAGGTTATGAATTTGCTATAAAGGTATTAAAATATTTAAAAGAGACTACAGAAAGGTGGAAAAAAGAAACAAATATAGATTTTGTATTATGTGGAGTTAATCAAAAAGAAGTTTTAACTAAGTTTATAAATATAGATAAACAAAAATTTGGAACAATTCAAGAAATTACAAATAAAGAACAATATACGCCATCATATTATATAAGTCAAAATGAAGAAATAGATATATATGAAAGATTGAAAATTGAAGAAATGTTTCAAAAATATTCATTAGGAGGAGCAATTTCATTTGCTAGTATAAATCAGAATAGTACAGAAGATGAGTTAGAAAAATTTATAAAATTTATATACAACAATATTCAATATATTAAATTATTATAAAAATAATTAATATATAATTAGTTTCAAAATAAATAAATTACATAAAACAAAATTTAGGGAAACAAGCCTCAAAGGCTATAAAAGAAAGTAAAAATATTGTAACAAAAATGTAATATTTAAATTGATACTTTTGTAAAACAACTGACTCTAATGCAAAAAAAGTCGAAAAAAACTTTTTTCATAATATGTGACTTTTGCAACAGAAATAGAAGAAAAAAGAGATATAATATAACCAAATTAAAAAAGGGGAAAATAAAAAATATAGCCCAAAGAAAGGAAAAGGTAACATGCAAGTAATAAAAAGAGATGGAAGAGTAGTAGAATTTAATTTAGAAAGAATTGTAAAAGCTATAACATTAGCTATGTCACAAACACCAGGAGGTGTAGATATAGATTTAGCAAATAAAATAGCATCAAGCGTGCAAAAACAGTTTGAAGATAAAAATCAAGCAACTGTTTATGAAATACAAGATGCTGTAGAAAAAAAATTAATGGCATCATCAAGAAAAGAAGTAGCTCAAAGTTATATTACATATAGATATAATAGAGATGTAGCAAGAAAGTCAAGAACTAAAGAAATATTTTTAGATATAATTGGAGCAAAAGCTAATGATATAACAAGAGAAAATGCAAATATGAATGCAGATACACCAGCAGGAATGATGATGAAATTTGCATCAGAAACAACAAAACCATTTGTGGATGATTTCTTATTATCTACAGAAGCAAGAGAAGCTTTTAAAGGCGGTTATATACATATACATGATAAAGATTATTATCCAACAAAATCATTAACATGTCTTCAACATCCATTAGATAAAATATTAAGAGAAGGTTTTAAAGCAGGACATGGTGCATCAAGACCAGCAAAAAGAATAGAAACAGCAAGTATATTAGGATGTATATCAATGGAAACTGTACAAAACGAAATGCATGGAGGACAAGCTATACCAGCTTTCGATTATTATTTAGCACCTTATGTAAGAATGACATATAAAGAAGAAATAAATAAAATAGCTGAATTTATAGAAAAAGATTTATCACACCTTTTAGATATTGAAATAGAAGATTATATTAAAAAACCAGTAAAAGGTTTACAAGGAGATAAAAAATATGTACAAGAAGCAATAAATAATACTGTAGGAAGAGTACATCAATCAATGGAAGCTTTTATACATAATATGAATACAATTCATTCGAGAGGTGGAAACCAAGTTGTATTTAGTTCAATAAATTATGGTACAGATACTTCAGCTGAAGGAAGATGTATAATAAGAGAAATTCTACTTTCAACAGAAAGAGGAGTAGGAAATAATGAAACACCAATTTTCCCTATACAAATTTGGAAAAAGAAAAGAGGAGTAAATTATTTACCAGAAGATAGAAACTATGACTTATATAAATTAGCTTGTAGAGTTACTGCAAAGAGATTTTTCCCAAACTTTATAAATTTAGATGCTTCATTTAATAAACATGACAAATGGAAAGCAGAGGATCCAGAAAGATATAAATATGAATGTGCAACTATGGGATGTAGAACAAGAGTATTTGAAGATAGACATGGAGAAAAAACTTCAGTAGGAAGAGGAAACTTATCATTTACAACAATTAATTTACCAAGGCTTGCAATAGAATCAGCACTAGAAGCTCAAGAACAATTAGGAATAAAATTTGATTTAGGTAGGGGTTCAGAAGAACATATGACAGCTGCATATAAAAAAGCAGTGAAGAAAATATTTATGCAAAAATTAGATAAATATGCAGGGGTAGTAGCAAGACAACTATATGATAGATATAGATTCCAATGTACTGCAATAGCTAAACAATTTCCTCTTTTAATGTCTGGACTTTGGGTAGGAAGTGAAAATTTAAAGCCATTTGATGTTATAGAACCAGTATTAAAACATGGAACATTAGGAATTGGATTTATTGGACTCGCAGAATGTTTAACAGTACTTACAGGAAAACATCATGGAGAATCTGAAGATTCACAAAAATTAGGATTAGAAATAGTAGAAGAATTAAATGAACTAAAGAATGGATTTGCAGAAAGATATAATTTGAATTATTCAATTTTAGCAACACCAGCAGAAGGATTATCAGGAAGATTCACAAAAATCGATAGAAAAGAATTTGGAACAATATTAGGTGTAACAGATAGAGAATATTACACAAATAGTAATCATGTTCCAGTATGGTATAAATGTACAGCAGAGAAAAAAGCAAGAATAGAAGCACCATATCACAAATTAACAGGTGGAGGACATATTTTCTATATAGAATTAGATGGAGATGCAACACATAATCCAGAAACAATAGAAGCAGTTGTGGATTTAATGGACAAATATGACATGGGATATGGAAGTGTAAATCATACAAGATCAAGATGTATGCAATGTGGTTTTGAAAATGCAGATGCAAATTTAAAAGTTTGTCCAAAATGTGGAAGCGAAGAAATAGATACAATTCAAAGAATTACAGGATATTTAGTAGGAACAACTTCTAGATGGAATAGTGCAAAATACGCAGAATTGAAAGATAGAGTAACACATACAGGATTAAATTCAGATGAGATAAAAGGTGCATAAAACACAACAAAATTTATTCAAATGAAAAGGGGATGCAGAAAAAATGAACATGGCAGGTTTTTATGATGAAAGTATATCAAATGGAATAGGTTGGAGAGCAGTATTATTTGTAAGCGGTTGTCCACACAACTGCCCAGGATGTCATAATAAAATAGCTCAAAATTATAATTATGGAGAAAAATTTGATAAAGAAAAAATAATTAATAGAATATGCCAAAATTCAATATTAAAAGGAATTACAATTAGTGGAGGAGAGCCACTATGTAAAGAAAATATTCCAGAAGTATTAGATTTTATAAAAGAAGTAAAAAAAGTAAGACCAAATTTTAATGTATGGTGTTATACAGGTTATACATTAGAACAACTTGAAGCTAGAAATGATGATGTTACAGAAGAAACACTAAAAAATATAGATGTTCTAGTAGATGGAAGATTTGTAGAAGAAAAGAAAAACCCATCATTAAAATTCAAAGGATCAGAAAATCAAAGAATATTAGATGTACAAGAGTGTTTAAAAGAACATAAAATTGTACAAGTAGCACTATAATTATTGTATAGAAAAAAGTGTAAATTAGAGCTAGTTAAAATATTTCTAATTTACACTTTTGTTTTTAAAAACCAATTATTTCATTATACATATCAATAGCAAATTTATCAGTCATACCAGATATATATGTAATTATGGCAAGATAATAATCATTAGGATTTTCAATATCAAATAAGAATTTGTTTTTTAAATTTCTATTTGTTCTATCAGTTGAAAAATTATTAAACCATTCAGAAAATCCAGAAATAAGATTAGGATAAAATTTTAATAATTTATTTAAATTGTTAAATGTCTCTTTTCCAGAATAAGCATTTTTTAAAGTATTATATATAGTATTAATTACAAGTTCAAAAAAATGTTCAGAAGGTTTTAAAATATTAGCTCTATATATGTATTCATAATTAAATTTTTTAATTGTATTCATAAGTTCTAAACCATGAGAAGAAAAACATAATCCTTTTTCTGGACTTGAATTTTGGCATAAATCATAAATTAAAGTATTCATAATAACTGTATTATTGATAATAGTATTATTATATTTTAGCGATTTATGTAATTCTTCCAAATTCTCATCTAATAATCCTAAAGATAAAGCATCTTCAATATCTCTTCCAATATATGATATTTTATCTGAAATTTTTACTACACAGCCCTCCCAAGTATAAGGAGAAAATTGATTTGGATATTTATAATCTACTAGATTTATAAACTCATTTCTAGGTTTAAGTGAATTTTCGTCAATTTCACCACAATGAGAAATAATACCATCTCGAACAGCATAAGTTAAATTTAAATTTTGTTTATAACCTTCATTATCTTCTAAAAGTTCAATACAATCAACAAAAAACAGACCATTTTTTTCATGCCAAAAAGATGAATTTAAATCTCTTTTACAAATATCATTTAAAATTTTTTCTCCTTTATGACCAAAAGGGCTATGACCTAAATCATGAGCTACAGAAATAGCTCTAGTAAGTTCAGTGTTTAAACCTAAATAGTTTGCAATTGTATAACTAATAGATTCAACATGATTAACATGTTCTATACGAGTACAAATATGGTCATTTTGTGGAGAATAAAATACTTGTGTTTTATGTTTTAATCTCCTATAAGCATTACTATGTAAAATTCTAGTATAATCCCTTCCAAATTCAGAACGAATATCATTATTTCGTGAATATAGCGGAGATATACGAGAAATCATATTATTCCAATTTTCATTTTTTTCGTTGGAACAATTAAAAGAAAAAGCATTTTTCATATTTATATACATTCCCTTCTAAGTATAAATCTAGTAAAAAAGGTTACAAGCATTAATATTTTTAAAAATTCTTTAAGTTAGAAATTTAAATCAGCAAACTAAAGGATTACTAAAGGCAATTAGTTCTTGACTAGATTTATATTTATAATAAATTTTAAGATTATCTCCTAAAAATAATAACAATTAATATAAAAATAGTCAATGAAAATCAAATAATAATACTCTTAAAATGCAAAAACTCAAATAAATAACTTCTTAAATAGATATTCTAAATTTTTAATATACTTAACAGTAAATTTTTTAAAACGAAAAAAGCGAACAAATTTTTGAAAAAGTATTGACAAAATATAAAAATAAGTATAAAATAATACAAACAAAAGTTCAGAAAATGCAAAACAAAAAATAGTATTAAAATATAATGTTAGGAGGCTTATTCTATGAAAACAGTTAGAAATAAATCAATAAAAATGGTTAAAATATTTGGTGTAAATTATGAGTTAAAATTATTATATAAATACATTAAAAATCCAAAACTAAATTTAAAAGAAAATGAAATTGAAATAAGTCTTCCAAGCAAATATAAAAAAATAAATAATGATTCAATAATAGAAATATTATTAGAAAAAATGTATGAAGCAATAGCAAAAAAAGAATTAGAAGTTATAATGGAAAAAGTAAGAACTACTTTAAAATTTGCACCAGAAGATTATAAAATATTAAAATTAGATAAGAGATTAGGAAAATGCATTGCAAATAAATTAGTTATAAATCCAGAAATAGTAAAATATAGAAAAGAAATAATTGAATATGTAATATTTTATGAGTTTTGTTGTTTAAAAATAAGAAAAAGTAGTAAAAAATTTTATGAAATTATAAAACAATATATGCCAAATTATGAAAACTATGAATATGAATTAATAGGAATTCAATATTAAATGATGTAGAATATGCATCTTCTACATCAGAAAATAATAGTGTACACCTCACATACTAATAAAAAATTACAATACATTTATTATAACTAGGTAATATAAAATAAATTGTAAATTGTAAATATTATAAAAGAATAGTATGTTTAAATGAAATTAAGAATAAAATATAAAAAGAAATAAAATTAAAATTGAATAAAATTTAAATGAAAAAATTATATTTATGAAAAAAAGGTATGGCCATACCAAAATTAAAAACAATTGTATAAAATAAAGTATAAATAAATTATACGATACAATGATTAGAAAATCAATAGAATTAACATAAAATGTAAAATTTGATAAAAAAGATGTTATGTTTTGTCGAAGCATGTAAATTTCTATAAAGATATATAAATTTTTAAAAACAATTAAAATAAAACCTACTATTATATAGCAGGTCTACATATTATAATTTATATATTTTTACATATTATTTTTATAATATTACTTAATTTTGTAATTATTTAAGTACTATTTCCTCATATTTTTTAGCAGCTATTTCTGGATTATATGGTCCGTTAAAATCTTTTATAGGACAAAATTCTTCTTCAGCATTTACTCGTAATAGAGCAATATCTTTAAAATAAGAAAAAGCATCAAAAACAAATTGTTCAAATTTGTATATATTAGGACTATCAGGAACTTGCTTCATACCTTCTGAATTAACAAAAGGGTTTTTTCTAAAAGCTCTATGATAAGGTAATTTTACATCTGACATAGATTTAATTGCTTTTAAACTAAATAAATGTGCTAACATATTTTTTTCTCTATACAAGTATTTTCCTTTTTTGTCTTGTATTAAAGAAATTTGTTCAGTAAAATTCTCACAATCTACAATAGATGGCTTTCCATTTTTTCTAGCAAATACCCAAGATAAATCTTTAGGATTTTCTTTAAATAATGTTTTAGAACCTATTTCAAGTTTTGAATTTATAGTATAACCAATAAAAATAGGGTCTAGTGGATCTAATAATACATTATCAATTCCACTAATAAATAACCATTGTAATTTTCTATTTTCCATATCTTTTATTAAGTTAGCTCTTTTCAAAGAAGAAAATAAATTTCCGTTGCCATTAGATGCCATATTAATTTTATATATTTCAGATAATACAAGTTTACCATTTATATCTATAATAGGCATATTTTCTTGAGTAAAAAATATAATATTACTTCTATCATAATTAAAAAAATTATTCTTTTCAAAAAAAGTAATGGTATCAAAATAATTATTTGTACTTGTCATTATGTACCAAGGAATTGAAATTTTATATTTCAAAGAATATTTTTTTAAATAATCACATAAAATTTCAAATAAAGACTTTTTAGGTTCAATATCTAAACAAAAAGTCCCTTTTGGTCCATTAAAACCAAGTCTTGATCCTTGACCACCAGCTAAAGTTATTACTCCAACTTTTCCTAATTTTATAGCTTTAGTTCCTAAACTAATATATTGTTTTTTCTTACTATAGGTTAAGTCTGATTTAATAGTATAATCTAAAGGTTCAATATTTTCAGTAGAATCTAGTACATCAAATTTTGATTTTTCATATAAATCCAATATTTCTTTAAAGTTTAAATTTAAGATTTGGTTAAGCAAATTATTTTTTTGAGCTTCTGTAAGTTCGGGGTAAAAATGTAGTAAATGTTCTTGAGAGTATTCTTTTAAAATTTTTTGTGCATTACTCAGTTTATCTTCCATACAATTACCTTCTTTTCATATTTATTATTTTGAATTTACATAATTTGTTGCACTTCGTAATTCTGTTATAATTTTTTCCTTATTTGGTATATTTGATTTTTCTATAAGTTGAACTTCAGCTTCTATATCATAAGGAAGTCGCACCAAATTAAAACTTATAGAAGAAAGTTCTCTACTATCAAAAATTCCTTCTAATATAATATATGATGCAACAGTAGAAAATTTATTAGTTTCATCAAAAAAATTATTATTTAGCATTTCAATTGGCATTCCTACACTACCAGGATTAAATATAGTCTTGTTACGACATCTAAAAATATTTGGAGTGTGAATATGACCATAGCCTACAATATCAGGTATTGGATCAGAGTCACATTTTCCAATAAATTTAGTATTTTTAAATAAATCCATAGCATCATAAATTTCTGAACTAGAATATACAGTATTTTTATTTGAAAACATCGGATTAAATACATAATTCAAAGCAAAAGGAGAAGCATGGAATAATCTTATTAAATAACCACTCATATAAAAATCATAATATATAGGTAAGTTATATATAAAATTAGCTCTTTCTTCACCAATTAAATCTCTAGTCCAGTACTTGCCTTTAGGAATATTTGGTCTTGTTAAAGATTCATCACAATTACCTTTTAAAATTATTTCACATTTTTTTCTAAGTAAATCTATAACTAAATCAGAATTACAACCTCTATAAATACTATCTCCTAAGCAAAATATTTTAGATATATTCCTAGATTCAATATCATTAATTACAGCTTTTAGAGCAGTTATATTTCCATGTACATCAGATATAATTGCAATTTTGTCCATTGTTGCACCTCCTAATTTGTAATATTATATTACAGTAGAACAATAATTTCAATATTTATATAATAAAATAACACTTGAAAAAAAATAGTATATTATATATAATAACTATGCTTGAAAGAAGGGAAATAAAATGTTAAAGAATATTGGTAATACTCCAATGATAAAAATAATATATAAAAATGGAGATAATTTAAATTATATTTATACAAAATTAGAATACTATAATCCAACAGGAAGTATAAAAGATAGAGTCGCATATTACATGATAGATAATGCAAAAAAAAGAAATATACTAAAAGAAAATATGCCAATTGTTGAAGCAACTAGTGGAAATATGGGAATATCTTTATCTGCATTAGGTGCATATTATAATCATCCAGTATATATTTTTATGCCAGACTGGGTAAGTAAAGAGAGAGTGAAATTAATTGAAAACTTTGGCGGAATAGTAACATTAATTTCAAGGGAAAAGGGAGGATTTAAAGAATGTTTATTAGAAGCCAAAAAGTTTGCAGAAGAAAATAATGGATTTTTAACTAGACAATTTTCAAATACAGATAATATATTAGCACATTATCAAACAACAGGGGAAGAAATAATAAAACAGCTTCCAGAAGGAGTAAGTGCATTTTTATCTGGAGTTGGAACAGGTGGAACAATAATGGGAGTTGGAAAAAAATTAAAAAAACATAATAAGAATATAAATATTGTTGCAATAGAACCAGACAAGATGCCACTGATTTCTAAAAATAAAATAATAGATAATCACAAAATAGAAGGAATTGGTGATGACTTTATCCCAGATTTACTTGATAAAAGCCTATTAGATGAAGTTTTATTAGTTAATGATGAAGATGCAATAAATATGAGTAGGAGATTATCTAAAGAATTAGGACTAGGTGTTGGAATATCATCAGGTGCAAATATAATTGCAAGTATAATGTATCAAGAAAAAACAAACAAACCAGTTGTCACAGTATTCCCTGATGATAATAAAAAATATTTGAGTACAGAATTATCTAACAAAATAGATAATAATATAAAATTTGTATCAAATAAAATAAAATTAATGGATTATGAAGTTGTTTAATAGTATTATAAAAATAAAATTAGGTGAAAAACAAATAACTCCTTCAATGAATATTCTAAACTTTTAATATAATAAACAGCAACAATATAAAAATAAGAGGTCAATTGAAAAAGTAAAATATAGCTTCATTTCATATTCCTATTGACAAAAAATAAAAGTATGAGGTAAAATAAAAATGACCAAAATAGGAAACTAAAAAGTACCAAAAGGTACAAAAAAATTTAAGGTAATTTGAAACTTAGAAGTACAAAATAAAATGTGCAAAAGGTACTTTTTAAGTTTTAAAAACAGGTCAATAAAATAAATAAAAAAATAACAAAATAAAGCAAAATGAATGAAAATTAGAAAAGAAGGCAATATTAAAATTGAAGAGTAAACAAAAGAAAGGAGAAAAGGAAAGAAATGAGTAAAAATAAAAAGTTTCAAAAAGCCTTAAAACAAGAAAAAGGAATAACATTAATTGCATTAGTAATAACAATAGTAATATTAATAATACTTGCAACAGTAGCAGTAAGTTATGTATTTGGAGAAAATGGATTAATAGGTTATGCAGATAAGGCAAAAGATGTAGCAGAAGCAGATTCGCAAGAAGAAGGAAAAGAATTAACAAATATGACATCAT
>CALXYR010000029.1 GCA_944393025.1 uncultured Clostridia bacterium
AAACCTTTTTAATTTCAATACTTTCTGGGATTATAGGTGATTTATTTTTACCGTTCTGGAATGTTACTTCGGTGTGAACAGTGCTTTTACTAATACCAAATTTTTTAGCAGCGCCTCTCACAGTGTCTTTTGAATCTATTATATAATGTGCTAAATTAATCGCACGCTCTTCTATATACATTTTTTCCAATTTCAAAAACCCCCTAAGAAAACTATGTTTTGTTACATTGTATTCTTTGAGTAAGTCCAATAGAACTAAAAAAATATAGATAACTAATAACAATAATATCATCATCAAAGCAAATATAAAAATTTCACTAATTTACATTATTCGACATAATATATAATGACGGACTAATATAATACGAGGTGATTAGAGTGAATAATGTAAAAAAAGGAGATATTGTAACAAGAAAGTCACACAATCATGATGTGGTTTTCTTTGTTGATATGATAGTAAAAGATAAAATAGCTATACTAAGAGGAATTACCATAAGACTTAAAGCAGATGCACATATAGAGGATTTAAATATAATAAATAAAAATGAAATAAAAAAAATATATAATATATTAGATAGTAATGTAAAAAGTAAGATAAAATCAAAAGAAACTCAAAATAATAATTTTTTTGATAGGAATAACAAAATAATTTATACAGGTAGGATTCTTCATTTAGATGGAGATAAAAGATATAGCGAAAAATCTAATATTTACTATAAAAAAATGGGATTGAAAGCTATTGTAAAAAATATTCCAGAAAGAAATCAAGTAAATGTTGCAAATAATTTAATAGAAAGATATAATCCAGATATTGTTGTTATAACAGGACATGATCGGAATGATAAAATCAGGAAGAAATTATGAAGATATATATAACTATAGAAATTCAAAGTATTTTGCTCAAACTGTAAAAAATATAAGAAAGAATAAGAAAAATAAGGATATAGTAATTTTTGCTGGTGCATGTCAAAGTTATTATGAAGCATTAATAGCAGAAGGAGCAAATTTTGCTTCATCACCTGCAAGAATTTTAATAGATTTTATAGATCCGTTAATAGTAGCTAAGAAAATTGCTACTACAGATTCGGATAAATATTTAACAATAAAAGATATAGAAGACGATTTACGAGATGGAGAAAGAGGAATAAATCGGAATAGGGGCAGAAGGAAAGAAAAAAGTATTGTTAATGTAATATATTACAAATATGTTACAAAAATGTAATATATTTGTAATACTGGTAAAAAATATTTTGAAACACTTAGAAAATAAAGGATTTTAGTAACTTGAATTGATAGGAACTATTTTGACTCAAGTGCGTTTTTATGATATTATTTGACAAGAAATATAAAAGTAGGTGATTAAATGATTTGCCAAAAAGATATTACAGATTTAAAAACAGATATTGATGAAAAAATAGGACAAAAGATAATAGTAAAAGGATCATTAGGAAGGAGTAAATCGTTTTCAAAAGAAGCTACTATTCAAAAAGCTTATCCAAATTTATTTGTAATTAAATTTGAAGAAAACAATAGAAATGTAAGTTATAGTTATACAGATATACTTACAAAAACTATTGAAGTAGATGTATTTGATGGAACAGGTTATAGTCCATTAATACCACAAGTTCCTGTAATAGAAGTTTAAAAAATTCCTAGAAATAGGAATTTTTTTTTTGTACCTCCATATATATTAAGTAATTAGAAATTTAAGGAGGGATTTTGATGATGCTAGAAGCAACTAGAGATAATATATGTATTAATCATATCATAAATCAAAAAAAAGAAAATTTTATAGTTGAAGGTGATAGTATAATTCCTGATATAAAACCAGACATTATAAATACTATTTTTGCAAGTGGTAATGTATGTATTTATAAGAAGGAAATTAATGAAGGAAAGATAAAATTAGACGGATGTGTAAATACATATATAATATATCAAGCAGATGACGAAAATAATAGCACAAGAAGTTTAAATGTAAATTTAGATTTTTCTCAAATAATAAATGTAGAAGATGCAAAATCAGACATGAATTTAGAAACGAATGTAAGTTTAAAAAAAGTAGAATGTAAGATTATAAATGGTAGAAAGATAAATTTAAAAGCTTTTTTAGAAGTAGATATAAAACTTACATCAAATGAAGAAATAAAAATAGTAAAAGAAATAAATTCTAAAGAGATACAAATGTTAAATGAAAATTTAAACTTAAATTCATTAGTAGGAAAAGGAGTAGTAAAAACTTATGCTAAAGATACTATAATTATAGACAATATAGATAATTTATCAGAAATTATGAAGGTAGATTTAGATATATTAAATAAAGACATAAAAGTAAGTTACAACAAAGTTTTAGCAAAAGCAGATTTAAATGTAAAAATGTTGTATCTTACAGAAGATAATAGAATAAATTCAGTTGAAAGCATAATACCAGTAATGAGTTTTATAGATATGGAAAATGTAACAGAAGAAAATAATTTTGATACAAAATATGAAATAAAGAATGTAATTATTAAACCAAATAATGTAGAAGAACATTCTATTTATGTAGAAGTTGAATTAGAAATTGCATGTGAGGTATATCAAAAGCAAAATATAAATCTTATTCAAGATTTATATAGTCCAAAAACAGAAATAACTTTTACACAAAAACAAATACAATTAATGCAAAAAAAGGAAAGAAAACAATCAACATGTAATATTAGAGAAAAACAATTAGTGCCAGAAATTGGAGCAAATAAATTATATGATGTAGAAACAAGTGTAAATATTATAAAACAAACAATTTTAAATGAAAAGATATTATATGAAGGAGAGTTAAATTTAGTATATATATATAATGAAAAAAATGGAATAAATATAAAAAAACAAACTATACCATTTAATTTTAATATAGACTTTAAAGGTGTTAATCAAAATTCAAATATAAGTACAAGTGCGGAAGTAGTTATGCAAGATTTTGTAGTGTTAACAGATGGAGAAATAGAGGTAAAGGTGGATGTGAACTTTACTGTAACATTAATAGAAAATATTAAAATAAATATAATAGATGATATTAATGAAGAAACTAATAAAGACATGAGATTACATAGTTTAGTTATATACTATGTAAAAAAAGGAGATACACTATGGAAAATAGCTAAAAAATTTAAAAGTACAGTAGAAGAAATTGCAAGGATTAATGGAATAGAAAACAAAGATGAAATAGATGTGGGTATGCAATTATATATTCCTAGATATAATGGATAATAAAACTGAAAAAATATTTAGTAGAAACAGAATAAAACTACCTAACTTAGATAAATTTCATGATAAAAAAAATGTAAGAAAAATTTTAAAAATAATTATAATACTTTTGATTGCTATTATTGTGTTTAAAGTATCTATAAATTCTATAACACCAATAATTGATGAAAGGTGTAAAGGAATAGCAAAATCTGTAGCTACTAAAATATCTAATGAACAAGCTACAAAAGTTATGGAAGATTATAAATATGAAGATTTCTGTTCTATAATAAAAGATGAAAATGACAATATAAAAATGATAAGTACAAATATGATAACAATAAATAAAGTAATATCTGATATACCAATATTAATACAAGAAGAACTAGAGAAAAGTGATGAAAATACTTTTAATATAAAATTGCGGTAGTTTTACAGGTAGCAAATTTTTTTCAGGATTAGGTCCAAATATAAATATAAAAATAGTAGCAGATGGAACTATAGAAACAGATTTAAAAACAGAATTTATAGAAGCGGGAATAAACCAAACCCTACATAGAATATATTTAGATGTAAAATGTAAAGTTAATATATTAACACCATACAATACAATAACAGAAACAATTGTAAATCAAGTACTTTTAGTTGAAGGAGTAATAATTGGAAATATACCACAAACCTATTATAATTTAGAGGGATTAAATGCTGAACAAACAATAGACATAATTGAATAAAATAAAAAATGAAAATATACCATGATTAAGTTTATGGTATATTTTTATTGTAAATTATATTACTATATGATATCAATAAAAAGAGGTGAAAAGTATGTATACAGTCTTAATAGTAGATGATGAAAAAGATATATTAGAAATTATTTCAGAATATGCTAAAAATGAAGGGTATAATATATTAAAAGCACAAAACGGTAGTGAAGCACTAAAAATATTTAATCAAAATAAAATAAATATCGTTATTCTAGACATTATGCTTCCAGATATTAGTGGTTATGAAATTTTTCGTATGCAGCTACATGTAATTTTACACCTAAAAGAATATTAGAAGAGAAAAAAGAAATTCTTGAAAATAAAGTAGAAGAAGGAACTATAACAAAAGAAGAAGCAACTGTAATAGAAGAAAAATTAGAAAAATGCGATGGAACTAAGCAAGAAAAAATAGGTCAAGAATATGGAATTTGTTTTGGACAGGGACAACAAGGAAATAGTGAAAAATGTATGAATAGTGAAACTTGTACTAAGCAAGGAACAGGAGTGCAAAACGGTAAAAAACAAAATAAACAAGGAAATGGTACAGGAATTTGTAAAAAAATAGCACAATAAAATATATTTTATAAAGTACAATAATTTTTATATTATTGTGCTTTATTTTTTTTAGCAAATATGGTATATTATCAAAGTAGAGTTTACTATAAAAATATACAATTAAAAAAATCTGCTACAAATATTACTATATTGAAAAGAAAGGGGAAAATAGTAATGAGTCTAGAATTAAAGAATGTATCAAAATCATTTGTAGGAAAAAAAGTTGTAGATAATATTTCTTTTAATTTAAAAGAACCAGGGGTGTATGGACTTTTAGGTACAAATGGAGCTGGTAAAACAACAACAATAAGAATGTTACTGGGTATTATAAAAAAAGATAGTGGAGAAATAACATGGAAGGGAAAAAATGTAGATAGAAAAAGTGTAAATTTTGGTTATTTGCCAGAAGAAAGAGGATTATACCCTAAAACCAAAATATTTGATCAATTAATGTATTTTGCAGAATTAAAAGGAATGAAAAAAGAAGAATCAATAGAATCAATTAATAAGTGGGCAAAAGAATTAAAAGTAGAAGAATATATGCAAATGCCAGTAGAAAAGCTATCAAAAGGAAATCAACAAAAAATTCAATTTATGATAGCAATCATACATAATCCAGAATTAGTAGTATTAGATGAGCCATTTAGTGGATTAGATCCAGTAAATACAGAAATACTAAAAAATATAATCATAAATTTAATAAAAGATGGAAAATATATAATAATGTCTGCACATCAAATGGCTACTATAGAAGAATTTTGCAGTGATATTTTAATACTAAATAAGGGAAAAACTGTCTTACAAGGAAACTTGAAGAAAATAAAAGAAACATATCCAGCAAATAGGGTAGAAATAAATGCAAATCAAAATATTAGAAACTATATAAAAGAATTTGATTTTGAAGTAGAAACAGAAGCAAATAATAATTATGTAATAAAAATATCAAGTGAAGAAAAAGCACATAAGCTATTAAATAGATTAGTTTCAGAAAATATAGTTATTGATAAATTTGAAATCAAGAAACCTACATTAAATGATATTTTTATAGAAAAGGTAGGTGGTTGAAAAATAATTACAATTTTGACGTTGTCAAACTTCATTTTGAAATTTAATCAATGTACAAGGAGTACACCTCATAAATTTCAAATTCGTTTTCCTAGTCAAAATTTAATTATTTTCCAACCAAATTAATTATTAGGAAGGAATGTGAAAAACAGTGAAAGATTTATTTATAGTAACTAAATTTACAATGAAAGATATGCTAAAAAGAAAATCATTTTTAATATCAACACTTATAATTTTAATAATAATAGTAATTGGATTTAATGTACCAAATATTATAAAAAGCTTTAACGGGGAAGATACAGAAGCTAAACTTTTAATAGTAGATAATGATAATATATTTGAAGGTAATTTAGAAATGCTTAAAAACGCAAATTTGGGCTATAATATAGAAATAGGAAAAGCTACATTTGAAGAAATTAAAACAAAAATTAATAATGATGAATTTGCAGAAGCATTAATAATAGAAAAAAAGGATAACAATGTAAATATAAGATACATAGTAAAAAATATGGCAATGATAGAAGCAGTTCCAGAAAATATAGTAAATGCAATAAATTCATTATATACAAATATACAGATTAGTAAGTTAGGGCTAACAGATAAACAAATTGAATCTATAACTCCAAATTTTGAATTTAATATAGAGCAAACTGAGGAAGAAAAAGTAAATGGAAATATATTTGCAATGATGATGATGTCATTAGTATTATTCTATGCAATATATTTTTGTGCATACCAAGTATCAAGTTCAATAACAACAGAGAAGACTTCAAAAATAATGGAAACATTAGTAACCTCGACAAGCCCAAGAACTATAGTTTTGGGAAAAACAATAGGAATAGGACTAGTTGGATTATTACAAATGATATTAATAGTAGGAACTGCATTAATAAGTGCAAAAATGTTTTTAGATGCAGAACTATTAAATTCACTATTAGATATGTCTAGCATTACACCATATTTAGCAATAATTACAATTATATATTTTATACTTGGATATTTTGCTTATGCATTAATGTATGCATTAACAGGCTCAACAGTAAGTAAACCAGAAGACATACAATCAGCAAATGGACCAGTTGCAATAATTACAGTAATTGGGTTTTATCTATCATATTTTACAATGATGAATCCTACAAGTGAACTTAATATACTTGCATCACTATTACCAATATCATCACCATTTTGTATGCCTTTTAGAATTATGATGGGATTAGCAAGTGGAGTAGATGTAGCAGTATCTATTGCAATTCTAATAATTACTATATTAGTTATAGCAAAAGTAGCTATAAAGATTTACTCAAGTGCAATATTAAATTATGGTACAAAAATGAGTTTAAAAGATATAATAAAAATGTATAAAGATAAATAAATATTTTATTATTTAGAAAAATTATAGATTAAATATTAAGAATAATAAAAATAGTTGTGGTATAAATTTACAATTTAATATTTTAATGAATATAAAATTGTAAATTTATGTAAAATGTGGTATAATATATAAGTACACATTTTAAAGGAGGAAGTCTTTTTATGACAGTCCAAGAAAAAGAAAAATTGCGGAAGGATGTAAAAATCCGCAGAAAGTATGTAAATGACGAAGCCCAAAGAATTTATGAGGAAGCTTTCCTCATCGGCTGGGCAAATGTGAGGGACGGCGAATGGGGATATACATTATCCCAAGATCGCCAAAAACCCGGAATCCTTTTGATTAACCTGAGAGAAGAATTCATTTCAGGTTACCTCGATGGTATTGAGAATGCCATTTTCTCATACCAAAAGGATATCAAAGAAAAGGCAATGCTTGCCGCAATGGAAGGAGAGAAAAAGGCTTAAGACAACAGCAAGCTATGAATATAGCTTACAGTGCTTAGAATTATCTATATGATGATTCAAAAGAAAAGTCCCAGTGAGAAATCACTGGGATTTTTCTTGTATAATGAAAAAAATACATTCATTATTGAAAATGAATGTATTTTTAAATTGTAATTATCTCTTACTAAATTGAGGAGCTTTTCTAGCTTTTTTAAGACCATATTTCTTTCTTTCTTTCATACGTGGATCTCTTGTTAAGAAACCAGCAGATTTTAGAGTTGGTCTATATTCTCCATTTGCTTCTAACAATGCTCTAGCAATACCTAAACGAATTGCACCAGCTTGACCAGTAAATCCTCCACCTTGTACTGTACAAATAACATCATATTTATCTGCAGTATTAGTAACAGTTAAAGGTTGTTTTACAATAACCTTTAATGTTTCTTGTCCTAAATATTCATCTATATTTTTACCGTTTATAGTAATTGTTCCTTTACCATCAACTAATCTAACTCTGGCAATAGAACTTTTTCTTCTTCCTGTACCATAAAACATAATTTTATCTGTTTTTGCTTTAGGCATTTTAAAAATCCTCCTTTAATTAAAATTTCCAAACTTCTGGTTTTTGAGCAATATTTTCATGTTCTTCTCCAGCATATACTCTTAATTTTTTTAGCATTTGTCTTCCTAAACTATTGTGTGGTAACATACCTTTTATAGCACGCATCATCATTTGCTCAGGATTTTTGTTTAATAAATCTCTAGCTGTAGTTTCTTTTAATCCACCTATATAACCAGAGTGATGTCTATATATTTTTTGATCTAATTTTTTTCCAGTTAAAATCATTTTACTACAATTTAATATAATAACATGATCTCCATTATCTAAGTTTGGAGTATAAGTTGGTTTATGTTTTCCTCTTAATAATTTAGCGGCTTCTGCAGCAACTCTTCCTAGAGGTTTTTCAGCTGCATCAATAATGTACCATTTTCTTTCAATTTCACTTTTTTTAATACTATATGTTGTATTATTCATGGTAATATGTATCCTCCATTTCATAAATTAATTTATATATATGTAACCATATAAATAAGCTACCGGGGAGAAGCTTACTTTTGGACATACTCAATATAATGCTATAATATTTTATAATAAAATGCTTAAAATGTCAAGAAAATTTAATAAAAAGCTTGACATTTTTATAAAAATATAGTATTCTTATAAAGTGATTTAAAGAAGAAGCAATCCACTGCTCACCTTAACTAAAAAAGGAAAAGGTTATATTTATAGAATAATATGTTGATAATAGTTAATAAAAAATGAATATAACTGTAAATATTTGTGGATTGATTTATCTTTAGATAAATCAATTTTTTTGGAGGTGTTTTATATAAAACAAGAATTACCTATTAATGAACAAATCAGAGCAAAAGAGGTTCAATTAATTGATGAACAAGGAGAAAAAAAAGGAATAGTTAAATTTAATGATGCTTTAGACTTAGCGTATGAAAAAAAATTAGATTTAGTATTAGTTGCACCAAATGCACAGCCACCAGTTTGTAAAATTATGAATTATGGTAAATACAAATTTGAACAAGCTAAAAGAGAAAAAGAAGCTAAGAAAAAACAAAAAGTATTAGAAGTAAAGGAAATAAGAATTACACCTAATATAGAACAACATGATTTTGAATTTAAAGTAAAAAATGCAAGAAAATTTATTGAAGATGGAAATAAAGTAAAAATAACAGTAAAGTTTAGAGGAAGAGAATTAAATTATATTAAACTTGGAGAAGATAACTTAAATAAATTTATAGATTCATTATCAGATATAGCAAGTCCAGAAAAAAAAGCTGTACTAGAAGGAAAAAATATGTTTATTATATTAGCAAAAAAAGCATAAAAATAAATTAACAATAAAAAATAATATAGTAGAATTTTTATTGTATAAAAAAATTGTAAAAAATATATTTTTATATATTTTATATAAATTATAAATTGCAAGGAGGAATAAAAATGCCAAAATTAAAAACAAATAAAGCAGCAAAGAAAAGATATTCATATACTGCTACAGGAAAAGTAAAAAGAACAAAATCAAATAGAAGACATCTTTTAGCAAATAAAACATCAAGAGCTAAATCAAGAGGAAAAGTTATGGATGCTTATGCAGACAAAACATGTGAAGCAGGAATTAAGAAAATGTTACCTTATGGGTAATTAACAGTTTATATTAAATAAAAAAGAATTTTAAGGAAGGTGAAAATAAAATGGCAAGAGTAAAAACAGCAATTATAACAAGAAAAAAACATAAAAAAATATTAAAAAGAGCAAAAGGATATTATGGAGCAAAACATTATAGATTTAGAATGGCAAAACAAGCTGTTATGAAATCAGGAATGTATGCTTATGTAGGAAGAAAAGACAAGAAAAGTAATTTTAGAAAATTATGGATAGCAAGAATAAATGCAGCTGCTAGACAAAATGGATTAACATATAGCAAATTAATAGCAGGTCTAAAAAAAGCTAATGTTGTAGTTAATAGAAAAATGTTAGCGGAACTTGCTGTAACAGATTCAAAAGCTTTTACAGAAATTGCAGAAATAGCAAAAAAAGCATAAGTTAATATAAAGAAAAATTAGGAATATTTATCCTAATTTTTTTTATATTTATTATATTAAAAATATTGATTTTTTTTATTTATTGTGTTTTAATAAAAAAAGTAAAAAAAGGAGAAAACACATGAATATAGGTATTGATATAGATGGATGTATAACAGATATAGCGAGTTTTATAGCAGATTATGGAATTAAATTTTGTTATGAAAATAATATTAAGTATAATTTGAAAGAAAATGAATATGATGAAGCAAAAGCATTAGGAATTTCAGATGAATTAGCAGAAAAATTTTGGAATGAGTATTTAGGATTTTATGCAACTAAATATAAAACTAGAGATTTTGCAAAAGAAGTAATAGATAAATTAAAAGAAAAAAACAAAATATATATTATAACAGCAAGAAATGAAGAAGGACTTCCAAAAGAATTATATGGCTATATGCAAGAAATGGTAATAAAGTGGCTTGAAGATAATGAAATAAAATATGATAAGTTAATTTTTTCTAAAGGAAGTAAATTGCCATATTGCTTAGAAAATAATATAGATATTATGATAGAAGATTCACCAAGAAATTTATTAGATATATCAAATAAAATACCAGTATTATGTTTTGATAATCCATATAATAAAGAAATTGAAGGAAAAAATATAAGAAGAGTATATAGTTGGTATGATATTTTAGATAAAATTAAAAATTGAGCAATTTATTAATTTACAAAAAAAAGGTGGCGATAATAAATCGCCACCTTTTTGAATGCTAACCTTCAAACAACTTAGTTGCTGCAAGAAGGTTGGAAATTGCTTCTCTTTTTTGAATGAGTTCCTCAAAGTTGATGCCAGCAGAGTGGAGTTCATCCAAAATTTTGAAGAAACTGGAAATCAGATCTGTGTTGCTCAAAATCGCTACAGGAGATAGAGAATTGGTTACTGCAGTTGTTGGCTCTTCAACTGCTACCTTCAAAGCCTCTTCATTAGAAGTTTCTTGAGTAGATACAGAAATATCTACTTGGTTGCTTTCTTCGACAGAAAGATTAGCAGTTTCACCACCATCCTCATGAGAGGAGAAAAAGAAAGGAATTTCAGGCATATTGCCTTTTACTTCCAACTTTTCTGAGGTCAAATCATATAAAAGATTATGAATCTCAGAAGCATACGGGATTAAGAAGTATGACTCTTCAGAATTAAATCCTAAGGATTTAACCCCTTTTAAGATGCTGTCTTCGTAGTGCTTTGACAGTAATCTGAGACAACGATTAATTGAATTCTCATCGTGGTAAGAAAACTCTAAACAGCGGGTGAAAATAATATATGCCCCCGCCTTACCAACTTGTGCCTGCAGATAAGCATAGGTTCTTTCACTTTGCGGTTTGATATTCAAATTGAAAAAATCTTTCTGAATCTGAGATAAATGATACATGACTTCATTTTTGAAAAGGTCCAGTTTTTCAGAGCTTACGAGAGAAGTGATTCTCTCAAGCCATTTCTGATAATCGGGTTTGTGATAGTTTTCGAGCATCGGGTCATATGTAAGCATCCAAATGAGTCTTACAATAAATGTAGGACTCTGTTCAAGAAGCTCACATAAAATCCTCTTTGCCTCTTCAAGGCAATCTTGGAATCCCTTTACGAATTTGCTCCGAACTTTAATTTCCATAATTAGCACTCCTTTTTGTAATTTTTTTTAGCATACATATATAATAGCATAATTAACATATTATGTCAAACTGATTAACTAATGAATGCTATATATAGTTGGAATATAAATTATTATAAAGTAGATAAATATTGCAAACATAAAATATAAAGTATTGATTTTTACTAAATTCTGTAATATAATTTTAATGTCTAATAATAAATTTAGAGTAATAATATTATTACAAAATAATAAAGATAGGGGAAATAAATGAAAGCATTAGAAATTAGAAATAAATATTTGAATTTTTTTAAAAAACATGGTCATAAAATTATTCCAAGTGCACCATTAATACCAGAAAACGATCCTTCAGTATTATTTACAACAGCTGGAATGCAACCATTAGTTCCATATTTACTTGGAGAAAAACATCCAGAAGGAACTAGAATTACAGATTATCAAAAATGCTTAAGAACAAATGATATAGATGAGGTTGGAGATAATCGTCATTTAACATATTTTGAAATGCTTGGAAATTGGTCTTTGGGAGATTATTTTAAAGAAGAAGCAGTATCTATGAGCTTTGAATTTCTAACTAAAGAATTAGGTATTCCAGTAGAAAAATTATCAGTAACCTGTTTTGCAGGAGATGAAGATGCTCCAAGAGATGAAAAAACAGCTGAATGTTGGAAAAAAGCAGGCATACCAGAAAATGGAATTTATTATTATGGAAAAGATGATAATTGGTGGATTGCAGGAGAGGAAGGACCATGTGGACCAGATACAGAAATGTTTTATGATACTGGAAAACCAGCATGTTCATCAAATTGTCAACCATCATGTAATTGTGGAAAATATGTTGAAATATGGAATAATGTTTTTATGGAATACTATAAAACAAAAGATGGTAAATATGAAAAATTAAAACAACATAATGTTGATACTGGTTTAGGATTAGAAAGAATGACAATGCTTCTACAAGGAAAAGAAACACCATTTGATACAGAAATATTTGCTCCAATTATGGGAAAATTAGAAGAATTATCAAAAGTAGATAATATAGAAAGCAGGAGAATTGTAGCAGAACATTTAAGAGCAAGTATGATGATTATATCTGATGGAGGAAGACCTTCTAATATAGATAGAGGCTATGTTTTAAGAAAATTAATAAGAAGGATGTCTAGACATTTAAATAAATTACAAATAGATTTATCTGAGCTTGGAAATTTAATTGACTTAAATATAGATATACTAAAAGAAATGTATCCAGAACTTGAAAAAAATAAAGAGATAATAAAGCAAATTATTATAGACGAAAAAGATAAATTTATGAAAACATTAGCACATGGAGAAAAAGAATTTGAAAAAGCAATAAATAAAGCAAAACAAGAGAATAAAAATATAATTGATGGACAAACTATATTTAAATTATATGAAACATATGGATTTCCACCAGAAATTACAGCAGATTTAGCAAGAGAAAAAGGTTTTGAAATAGATAATACAGAATTTGAAAAATTATTTAAAGATCATCAAGAAAAATCAAGAATGGGAAGTGAACAAAAATTTAAAGGAGGACTAGCAGAACAAAACGAAAAAACAATTAAATATCATACAGCAACACATTTACTTCATAAAGCATTACAAATTGTACTTGGTGAACATGCTAAACAAAAAGGTTCAAATATAACAGATGAAAGACTAAGATTTGATTTTTCACATCCAGAAAAAATGACAAAAGAGGAGCTACAACAAGTAGAAGATATAGTAAATGAACAAATAAAAAGAGATTTAGAAGTAAAATGTGAAGAGAAGACATTAGAAGAAGCAAAAAAATCTGGAGCAATGGGATTATTTGAAAATAAATATGGTGAAAAGGTAAAAGTGTATACAATAGGAGATTTTAGTAAAGAAATATGTGGAGGTCCACATGTAAAACATACGGGAGAATTAGGACATTTTAAAATAAAAAAAGAAGAATCAAGTTCAGCAGGTGTAAGAAGAATAAAAGCAATTTTAGAGAATTAAAATATATTTAAATAAAATTATTGAAAAGAGGAAAACTGATGAAAGATTGTATTTTTTGTAAAATAATAAATAAAGAAATTCCTTCAGAAATAGTATATGAAGATGAAAAAGTTATTGCATTTAATGATATTAATCCAGCAGCACCAATTCATATTTTAGTAGTACCGAAAAAACATATTGAAACATTAATTGATATATCAGATGAAGATAGTTCCATAATTGCACATATATATCAAACAATAAATAAAATCGCAATTGAGAGAAAATTTGCTAACAATGGTTTTAGAGTTATAGCAAATTGCGGTAAAGATTCAGGACAAGAAGTAATGCATATTCATTTTCATGTGTTAGGTGGAAAAAAACTTGGTGATAAAATAGTATAAATTTAATATATAAATAAAAATGTTATAAAAATAAGCAAAAGATATAGAACATATATAAAAAATATGGTATAATATATATATGTTATAAAAGTAAGGAGGAAAAAATATGTTTAATAATAAATATAGTAAAACACTAACAATAATTTTAGTTTTAGTTATAGTTATAATTTTGGGATTACTCATATTTTTTGGAATCAATGTTTACAAAAAATATTATATAAAACAAGCTGCCACAAATGCAATTGAAGAGTTTGATAATAAAATAATACATGATGGAGAAAATCAAAACAGTATAGATAACACAATAATATTAAATGATTTAATAGGAAATGTAGATTTAAATACATTGTATCAAAATAGTGGAAATGGTAATAGTTCATCAAATAAACCAGGTACAGGGGTAACATATATGGGGTATGATGTAATAGGCTATATAGAAATTCCAGCAACAGATATAAAATATCCTATTATACCAGATTATCAAAGTAGTACAAATTCATTAAATGTTGCTATTGTAATGTTATATCCAAGCAATAAAGGATTAAATGAAATTGGAAATACTGTACTTGCAGGACACAATTATAGAGACGGAACATTCTTTTCAAATAATAAAAGACTACAAAATGGAGACAAAATATATATAACAGATACTTCTGGAAATAAAGTTACATATGAAGTATATAAAAAGTATGAAACTGCAGCAAATGAAGGAACATATATGAATAGAGATACAGAAGGAAGAAGAGAAATATCATTAACTACTTGTACAGATGATACAAAACAAAGATTAATAATATGGGCAAAAGAAGTATAATTTATATTTTAAATAAAAAATGTAAAAGACATTGAATGAAATGTGCTTTAACAAAAAAGCACATTTCAAATAAATTTTGTTAAAACAGAAATTTTAATATTAATAATTAGATATTAAATATGAGCAATATTAATTTATATAATTTAATTAATATTTTATGAAATTAATAAAAGATTGTTTATAATGTAGTGTTACAATTGATGTGAAACAAAAGAAGTAGAAAAAAAGTGATTCAAGTAGTATAATTGAATTGTTCAAA
>CALXYR010000030.1 GCA_944393025.1 uncultured Clostridia bacterium
GTTACATATTATCAAACTTTTGTTCTTTTGTCAATTAGTTTACATCCAATTATTAGAAATTTTTTTTAAAAAATAAGCATTAGCATTTATACTCGCTAATACTTATAAATTCACCTCTAAAAACACCAATTATATCTATCTTCTATCTCAAATTTTTATATGTTCAACTGTGTATATCTAGTCATGACTTTGGTTTCCATGACCTCCTTCATAAGGTCTTTTAAATGCAAATCCTACAGGTATTGGCTGTCCATATATATATCGTTGACTATTCCAACTTTGCATTGTTCTTTTTGTTGTCCATAATATATTGCTTTTGCTAGATCCTCTAAATTCTTTCACTTTTAAAGTTCCGTTTGAATTATATGGCATAGGCTCATTTTCACCCCTATAATATGTTTCCATTCTATCAGTATCATTATTAAAAACTATTATTTTTGCCACAATACTCCTCCTTAAAATATATATTGTATTATATTTATATTCTAAATTTTAATATTCGTTACTACATTTTTATTTTTATGTTATAATACTTTTGGTGATATTATGGAAAATAATTTCTATTCAGAAATAAATTCAAAATATTGCTATGAAAATAGCAATATTCTAGTTAATAAACTTAATATACATGATGAAAAGATTTTACAAAAATATGAAGCTAAAATAACTGCTGCTAAACTTTTATCTTTAAGACATAAAGGAATTATTGGTAATTTTGATGTTAAACATCTTAATTCAATACATTCTTATTTATTTGAAGATATATATTCATTTGCTGGAAAATTTAGAAATGAAAATATTGCTAAAGATAATTTTAGATTTGCAGAATATGAATATATAGAACAAGAACTTATTAAATTACTAAATAAGCTAAAAGAAGAAAATTATCTTTCTAATCTTTCTAAGGAAGATTTAGCACAAAAACTTGCTTACTATATGTCTGAATTAAATGTACTTCATCCATATAGAGAAGGTAATGGAAGAACTATTAGAGAATTTATTAGAGAATTAGCTTTAAAAAATAACTTTACATTAAATTTAAGTAATGTTTCACCTAAATTATTTTTAGAAGCAAGTAAAAAATCTATTGTAGACCCAGCTCCTTTAGCTAAATTAATATACACTTGCTTAGAAGAAAAAAGTTAAAATATATATTTATCTTACTTTATAATATGTTTATTTTTTTCTAAATATAATAAAAATAAATAACTTCTTCAATAAATATAACAAATTTTCAATACACTAAATAGTAGCAAAAAATCTCACCAATATTGCAAATATATACTAATTTTACTGGACTTTTAGCCTTATTTATGGTATAATATATATGTGGTTGTTTTATAACCAAGTATATTTTGGAGGTTGTAAAATGTTTAATGAAGAAATTTTTAATTTTGATATAAATAATATAAAAAGTGATTTAGCAATAGAGGGTTTATCTATATCTGATACTGATATAAATTTATTTAAACAATTTGCTAATGATGAAATTGATATAACAAATTTAATACAAACAATAAAAGATGAAATTAATTAAATTTTCCTTTACAAAGTGAAAATAATTTTAATTACATCTTTTCTTATTAAAATGAAAAATCTATCTTTTATGTATGCTTTCTTTTGAGAGTGAGCAAACATAAAAGATAGTTTTTTTATTTTAACAATAATATTTTAATTTATGTATTTTCATTTTATACTTCTCTACATTTAACTACCAACCTTTGTGTTCCATAATTTGTGCAAGTTATTAATGTTACTTCTTTCCTTCCGTTTGTAAGTTGACTTGTACATCTTGTATCTGTTGGATTTACTATGTATTTATTGTAAACTTCATATTCTAATGTTCTTCCTGTCATATCTTGTAATTGTATTTTATCTCCATTTTCTAATTCACTTAATCTTCCAAACATTTTTCCATTTCTATAATTATGTCCTACAATACAATAATTTCCTACTTCATTTGGTTTTAATTTATCTGCTTCTGGCCAATACCTGTTAACTGAAATTTCAAGTAACTCATCAGAAGTTTCAGATAATACTGGATATGTTATTCCTATCTTTGGTATAGTAATAATTGCTTCTGTTGTATATGTAACTCCACCTATTGTTGTATTACTAGATATTTCATTATTTGTAGAACTTATCTCTTGAGTTTCTTGTATTTGAGTTTGCTGTACTTCTCTTTCACTTAATACAACTATTATTACATCATCTTCTTCTGCTTGCTTAATTGTATCATCATTTTCTATTTTTACTTCTGATAATAATTGTTTTGAAACTTCCTCGCTTTTATTTCTATCATACTCTGCATATATATAATATGAGGATAATAAACATACTAAAAGAACTGATATAAAAAATTGGATTTTATACAGTTTCTTTTTTCTTTTTAGTTCTGGAGTAACATATAGCTTTTCAGTAACTAAAATTTGATTCAAATTTATATCCTCCTTTAAACAATATTTACATAATTATTATATCATATATTTTTGAAATTTCAAATAGACTTTGAAATTAAATTTGATAATTTGGCAAATTGTTCAATTGTTAGTCTTTCGCCTCTCATAGTTTCATCTATTTCTGCTTTTGTCAATACTTCTTTTAGTTTCTCTTTATCTCTTGTTATACCAAAATTAGTTAAACTATTTAGTAAAGTTTTTCTTCTTTGCATAAAACTTGCTTTTATAATATTAAAAAACATTTTTTCATCTATAACATTTACTGCTGGTATATTTCTTATATAAAGTTTAATTACTTCTGAATCAACTTCTGGAGCTGGTATAAATGAATCACTTTCTACTACAATAATCTCCTCTGGTATCGCATAATAATTTACACTATATGTTATTGCTCCTGATAATTTATCTCCTGGGTCTGCAGTAATCCTTTGAGCTACTTCCTTTTGTATCATAACAGTAATACTTTCTATATCTAATTTTTCTTCTAAAAGTTTCATTATAATAGGAGTTGTTATATAATATGGTAAGTTTGCTACAATTTTTACTTTTTCAAAGGATTTTTTATATTGGCTAATTAATTTATTTAAATCAGTTTTTAATACATCTTGATTTATTAAAACAAAATTATCACATTGTTTGAATCTATCATTTAATATATTAATCATTTTATTATCTATTTCTATTGCTATAACTTTGCCAGCTTTTTCAATCAATTTTTTTGTAAGTGTTCCAAGCCCTGGACCAATTTCTATTATGATATCATTTTGTTCTATATTAGCTGATAATATTATCTTTTCTATAACATCATCATTTATTAAAAAATTTTGTCCCAATTTTTTATTTGCAGTTATATTGTATTTATTTAAAATTATTTTTGTTTCTTGCAAACTAGTCATAATTTCCTCCATTTTAGCAATTTAATTATTCTTCTATCTCTTGTTTTAATACAACATTTATTACTGTCCCTTCTTCTACCTTTGTTCCTGCAGTTATATCTTGGCTTGTTATTTTTCCGCTTCCAGAATATTTTATATTTAAATTCTTATTTTTTAATTCTGCTTTTGCCTCTGATAAGTACATTCCTTTTAAATTAGGTACTGTTTGTGATATTCTTGTATCATCCTCTTCTGTATATAATTTTATAATAGAACCTTCTATTAGTTCTGTTCCTGCTACTGGCATTTGTTTACTTACAATACTATCTGACTTGCCTGAAGTACTACATTCAAATCCTAAATTTTCTAACATTTTTTGAGCTTCAGCTACAGTTTTATTTTCAACATTAGGTAATGAAATAGTTTCAGGGACTTCATCTTCTTCTGTAGTATCTGATGTAATTCCTAAATATGGTAAAACCTCTTTTAAAATCTGAGCTACAACTGGTGCTGCAACTGTACTTCCGCTATTATAATCTCCTTGTGGACCATATAATGTTACTAATACTACAATTTCTGGACTTTCTACAGGTGATATTCCTACAAATGAAGCTACATAACCTGCATCTTCATCTGATGGATCTGGCTCTGATGTTCCAGTTTTTCCTGCTATACTATATCCTTTAACTTGAGCATATCTTCCTGTACCACTGTCAACAACTGTTTCTAACATATCCAATAATGTCTCTGATGTTTGTTTAGATATTACTTGTCTTACTTTTTCTGGTTCTATGGTTGTAATTGCTCCTGTATCTGTATTTTTTATTTCTTTTGCTATTCTTGGTCTCATTAATATTCCATCATTTGCAACAGCTGATACAGCTGAAATCATTTGTAATGGAGTTATTTTAAATCTTTGGCCAAATGACATTGTTGCAAGTTCAATGCTTCCCACATCTTCTTCATTCCAAAATATACTTTGTGCTTCTTCTGAATTTCCACATCCCCATATATCTCCAAATCCTGTATTATCGAAAAAATTAAATGCATCATAATATCTATATAATGTTTCTGCTCCTATCTTTTTACCAAGTTGTATAAATGCTGGATTGCAAGAATACTTTAGTGCATCTCTTAAACTTAATGATCCATGTCCTGATTTATCTGAGCACCAAATTGTTACTCCTGATATTTTCTCATTTCCATTGCAGTTATATATATTTGGAGTATCTGCATCTGCAATTCCTTCTTCTAATCCAGCAGCTGCTGTTATTATTTTAAAAACTGAACCTGGCTCATATGTAGATGTAACTGCTCTATTATTCCAAGTTTCTTGCTGTTTTTGATATTGTTCTTCTGCAGACATTTTCTTCCATTCTTTTTCATCTATAAAATCTAAAGTATATGGATCATTTAAATTATAATCTGGATATGTAGCCATTGCCAAAATATCTCCAGTATTTGGCTTCATTATTATTACATTTCCACCATCTTTACATTTATTTTCTTCACAGGCTTGTTTTAAATATTTTTCTGCTATTTGTTGTATATTTGCATCTATTGTTAAGGTTATATCATTTCCATTTTGTGGTGCAATATATGTTTCATTTTCATATGGAATTAGATCTTGTACTGCGTCTTGAGCTGATGTAACTTTTCCAGGTGTTCCTGTTAAAATATCATTCCATTTTAATTCTAATCCCCATAATCCATAATTATCTGTACCACAAAATCCAATTAAATTTGAAGCTAAATTATTGTATGGATAATACCTTTTTGTATCTTCATCTATATTTATTCCACTATATATTTTATTTTCTTTCATCCATTCTTCTAACTTTTCTACTTTTTCATTTTCTACCTTTTTAGCTATTGTTACATTAGTACTATCACTTGATACTTTTTCTAATGTTTCATCATATTTTAATTCAAATATTTCTGAAAAAGCTTTTGCTACTTTTTCTTTTAATTCTTTTGTTTTTGTTTCATCAATATCTCCATCATCATTTTCTACTACTATTCTACTAGGATCTACACTTATAGTATCTACTTGTGCACTTATAGCTAATGCTTTTCCTGTTGAATCATATATTGTTCCTCTTTTAGGACTAATTGTTTTACTTGCTGTTAATTGTCTATGCATTTCTTCTTTTAGTTCAGCCCCTTGTACAATTTGTAACCAAGCTAATCTAAATATTAATATTAATAATACTACAAAAAAAGCAATTAATATTCTAGCTATTCTTTCATTAATACTGCATATTTTTTTTACTTTGCTAGATTTATTATTTTTTTCAAATTTATATACATTTGTTTTTTTATTATTTTTCAACTTTTGTATCATCCTTTCATTGGATAATTTTATTACAACTTATTATCAGTATTTTGCACTTAATATTTTATATTAAAATATAAAAAAAATCAAGAAAATTCGCAATAAATATAGCTTAGATAAAATAAAGTAACTTGATATAATCTTATAAGTTAATGGTAATTTTATACAAATAAATTTTTTGCTTCCTTTTGTTTATTTTTTAGTCATATCATCTATTTCTTTTGCTCTTTTTTTCTGTTTTTCAGGTGTTAGCCAAGCAAAATAAGATGACACAAATTCTCCGTATTTAGTAAAGTCCTCAATTTCCTCATAGTTCTCATAGTTTTTACTATTATTCAACTTCTTATTTTCTATTTTTTCATTATAATCATTATTTTGGTTCAAAAAAATACACCTCCTATTATTATAATAGTTTGTGCATTTTTTTCTTATATATTCTAACACATTATAGCTTAATTATTTTCAATTGCTTGTGCAACTCCATCATTATTGTTATCTTCTACTACTTTATCTGCAATTTCTTTTATATATGGTGCACTATTTCCCATTGCTACTCCTAATCCGGCATTCTCAATCATCATTTTATCATTTATATTATCTCCTATTGCCATTATTTCTTTGTTTTCTATTTTTAATTTTTCTGCAAGCCATTTAATTGCATTCCACTTATCTACATTTTTACTAGTAATTTCTGTATAATAATATTCTAGTGATATTTCTTCTGTCCCCGATTTTATAATTTTTCTAGACATATGTGCTACATCTAGTACATCTATATTTTTTATTTCTCTTAGTTTTTTTATTATACCATTAAATATTATATTGTTACTATCACTTATTGTGAATTTTAAAATATTATTATTTTTTAAATTATTGACATATTCATATATATCTTCTACTAAATTTATTTTTGTTTTCTTTGTATCTGGTTTATTTGCATTTTCTTGATGATAAAATAGCACATTATTATTTAATGATTTGGCTATAACCATATCTTCTGTATATATATTATAATAGATACTATTTTGTTCACAAATATTTATAATCTGTAAAGCTTTATCTTTATTTATAAATTTATCGTATATTATTTCTTCTTTTTTCAAATCATATATTAATGAACCATTTCCACAAATTATATATTCATTTTCACCTAAATCTTCTGCAAAAGTTTTTACTGAATTTGTAGATCTTCCTGATGATAATACTATTTTTTTTCCTTCACTTTGTGCTTTTTTTATTGCTTCTTTATTTTTTTGAGATATTTGTCCATATGAATTTAAAAGTGTTCCATCTAAATCTATTGCTATTAATTTGTACATATTATTAATAATATATTCTCCTTTAATATTTATTTAGGTTTTTATGGTTTTACCTATAAACCTATTATAAATTATTTGTATGATTAAAATAAATTATACCATTTAATTTTTTCTATTCAATATTTTTTCAAAAATTTCCAGTTTATTTTAAAAATATTTGTACATCATATTTAATGAAAAAGTTATTAAACTTTTTTCAAATTTTCAAAAATAAATTGTCACATTCTAGGAGGTGAATTATAATGGCATATTCAAACAGCAATTCAAAAGTTGTTCCAGAAGCTAGAGAAGCTTTAGAAAAATTTAAATATGAAGTAGCTTCAGAAGTAGGTGTTAATTTAAAACAAGGTTATAATGGAGATATATCAGCTAGAGACGCTGGTAAAGTAGGTGGACAAATGGTTAGAAAATTAATACAACAAGCTGAAAGCCAAATGAGATAGTTTTTTAGCTCTTGTAAGTAAAAAATATTAGTTTATTAATTTTAATATACTTATATATTTTACTTATAATTGAAATAGTGTAATTTATAGTTATTAAATTTTAATAGCATTACACTATTCATAAAATTTAATTTTATCTAATCAAAAAGCAACCTTTTTAGATTTTCTTTTTAAAAAGGTTGCTTTTATTTTAATTTTATATTTTCTTTTATAATAAATATTTTAGCCTTCTGGTTCTACTAATCCAAAATTTTTATTATCTTTTAATCTATAAATTACATTTGTTTTTCCTGTATCTATATCTATAAATACTAAAAATTTATTTTGTGGTTGCTCTTGAAGTTTTAATTTTGCATCTTCTGGTGTCATAGGTTTAATATCATAATATAATACTTTAAGTATTTCATTTGATACTTCAGTATATTCTAAGTTTGCTCCTTCTTTTATTCTTATTGATTCTGTCATATTTTGTTTATCTTTTTTTGTTTTAATTTTTCTTATTTGTCCTTCTAATATATCTACATCTTTATCTATTGCTGCATATAAATCCTTATGTGCTGTAACTGCTCTACATTCATCTGAATCTGCTTTAATGCTCATTTCTGCTACTTTTCTATTACCTTCTGTTTTTATTGTTGCATAAACATTAAAATCTTCTCCAAAATATTTTACTAATCTTTCTGCTTTTTTTTCAATATAATCTTTTATTGCCTCTGTTGTTTCTAATTCTTTGCTTGTTATTTTTATATTCATAACTATTCTCTCCTTCCAAATATTATTCATTGAGTAATATGCTTATATTATATATTGTATTTATTATTTTTGCAAGTTCTTTACAATATTTTTTTTAAATGCCTTGCAAAATTAGTATTTTCATGATATACTATTATTTGTTATATTTTATTTACTTAAAGGGAGGTGCAAAATATGCCAAATATAAAATCAGCTATAAAAAGAGTTAGTGTTATTGAGAAAAAAACTCTAAGAAATAATATGATTAAATCAGAATATAAAACTGCTATTAAAAAATTTGAAGAAGCTTTAAAAAATAATAATGTTGAAGAAGCTACAAAATTATTTTCAGTAGCTACAAAGAAAATTGATCAAGCTTGCACTAAAGGTATAATAGTAAAAAACACAGCTGCTAGAAAAAAATCTAATTTAGCAAAAAAATTAAATTCTGCAAATGCATAATAACTATCTAATAAATTTATATATTAGTGTATATCAAAAATCTTTGATTTTTTTATACAATAAAAAATTGTGCACAGTTTTTTATTTGTTAAAGACTATAAAATTATTTTATAGTCTTTTTTGTTATTGTATATGAAAAATCACTGTATTTTATAGTAAAACAATCTTGATTTTCGTTACTGTATAATATTTCCTTTGATATTTTATCTTTTATATGTTAACATAAATTTAATGATTTTATTATTAAATATTTAACTCTTATATGGAGGTTATATTATGAAATTCTTTTTATTAAATTTTAAAAATATTAATACTTCAATTCTTAAAGTATTGGTAGTTGGATTAAAAATATGTTTTATTTTATTACTTTTTTCTACTTTTATATTAAGTTTATATCATTCTGTACATAATATAAATTTATTTTATATAGGAATATCTTTATTTAAAACAAGTTTATTTTATATTGTTTTTTTAATTATTTGTAGTATTGGTATTGATACAATAAAAAAAGACAATATAAATAGCAACTAATATATTATTAATATTAGTTGCTAGTCTTATGTTCATGAATTGATAATTGCATCTATGTAAAAACATAACTCCTTTCTTGTTTTTTATATGCTTTAGAGAAATATACTAATATTATATATAGGGGTAAATATAGATTATATAAAGTATATGATTAAAAATAAAATAGATTAAAATTTGTTAAAATTAAATTATAAAAAATACATATGATGCAATTACTATATATATTAAAACATATTATATCCCATAATGCAAGAAAAATCGTATGACAAATTTCGACTTTATTTTAAATAAGAAAGGTATTTCGCCAAGTATGCCTCTGAAGTAAGTGCGAAATACATGTCACTCGCTTCGCTCGGACATGCTAAGGAAACCTAACCTTGTTGTATAGCAAAATCGGTAGAAATACTGAAATATCAAAAAAGTCGATTTTTCCTATACAATAAAAAGCCTGAACAATATAATTTTGTTCAAGCTTTTTTATTTATTCTGCAGTATATGGTAATACTGCTATTTGTCTTGCTCTTTTTACAGCTAGTGTAATATCTCTTTGATGTTTTGCACAAGCTCCTGTTGCTCTTCTTGGAAGTATTTTTCCTTTATCATTAACAAATTTTCTTATTTGTTCAGCATTTTTATAATCTAATACTAAATTTTTATCTGCACATAAAGGGCATACTTTTTTTCTTATTTTTCTAAATTTTGGATTATAATCACTATCAGAATTATTATTTCTGTTATTTCTTTTATTCTTTTTATTGTCTGCCATTTTTCTTCCCCCTTCCAAATAATTTTATATTTCTCAATTATAGTTAAATTTATTAATCTAAAATATTAAAATGGTAAATCATCACCTGAAGATATTTCAAAATCCGAACCTTCATTTGAACTTGGCATTGCTCCAAATGTTGCATCAAAATTAGCTGTTCCCATATCTCCATCTCTTTTGCTATCTGCAAAATATGTTTCTTCAGCTATAACCTCTGTAACATAGTGTTTTTGGCCTTGTTCGTCATCCCATGTTCTTGTTTGAATTCTACCTATCACACCTACTTGTTGTCCTTTCTTAAAATATTTGCTACAAAATTCTCCTGTTTTTCCCCAAGCTACTATGTTTATAAAGTCTGCTTGCCTTTCTTCACCTTGTCTTACAAATCTTCTATTAACAGCTAAACTAAAAGAAGCTACAAGTGTATTACTGGTTTGAGTATATCTTACTTCTGGATCTCTTGTTAATCTTCCCATTAAAATTACTTTGTTCATATTTTACACCTTTTACCTTTCTATACTAAAGGCCCCCGAATGGGTTATTAAAAATTTTATTTTTTTACTACTATGAATTTAATTACTTCATCAGTAATTCTGTAGTTTCTTTCAAGTTCTGCAATTAGTTTTGGATTAGCTTTAAAATCATATACAACATAGTAACCTTCTTTATTTTTGTTTATTTCATAAGCTAATTTCTTTTTTCCTAATTCATTAACTTGTTCTACTTCTCCGTCAGTATTAATCAATGTTTGAAATTTTTCAATTAATGCTTTTAAAGCATTTTCTTCAACATTAGGATTAATAATGACAACACTTTCGTATTTGTTCATTACAATTCACCTCCTCTTGGATATGTAACCTATGGACTTATGCCATAAGTAAGGAAAAAATAGCATCGCTATTTCTAACATTATTATTTTAGCATTAATTTATAAAAAAATCAAGAGATTTTTAAATTCGTTTTAGGGACAGGTCTCTTGACAATTTATTGTGTCAAGAGACCTGTCCCTAAAACGAAAAAAAGTTCGCTGGGAGACCTGTCCCTAAAACGAATTTGACACATTTTTATTTTTATAGTAATATACTATCATAGTTTAAGAATGCATTACAAATTATTAGTAGTAAAAGAAAGGAGTTTTTTATTCTTAAGCGCCTGGACATATTATTATGTATGTTGACGAGGTAGAGATTTATCGAATTTTTCGGCGGATGATCTCTTGGCATTTAATTACTGCCATAAATATTAGTTAAAGGCTTGTAGTAATGCAAGTATACAAAGCTAATAGGGTAATGTTTTATTTGTATTGTTTTCTTAAATAATATTTTATGTTAAGGAGGTATTTTATGTGTGGTATTGTAGGGTACATTGGTACAAAAAAAGCTACACCAATATTAGTAGATGGTCTTTTATGTTTAGAATATAGAGGGTATGATTCCGCTGGAATTGCAACTTTAGAAAAAAATGAAATTAAGGTTATGAAAGATAAAGGAAGAGTAAATAATTTATATAATTTAGATGGAATAAATACTTTAGAAGGAACTGTGGGAATAGCTCATACAAGATGGGCAACACATGGTAAACCATCTAAAGAAAATTCTCACCCCCATACTGATAATAGTAATACTTTTGCAGTTGTGCATAATGGAATTATTGAAAATTATTTGGATTTACGAACTTTTTTAAGTTCAAAAGGTTATACTTTCTTTTCTCAAACAGATACTGAAGTTATTCCTAATTTAATTCATTATTATTTTTACAATGGTTCTGTTTCTGTATTAAATGATAATAAAGAAAAATTATTAGGTGCTGTAAAATTGGCTATACAAGATTTAAAAGGTAGTTATGCTATAGAAGTTATTTCTCCTTTATGCCCTAATGAAATAATTGTTGTTAGAAAAGATAGTCCTCTTGTTATAGGAAAAGGAGAAAATGAAAATTATATAGCTTCTGATATTCCAGCTATATTAAAATATACTAAAAATTTCTATTTACTTGATGATAATGAATTTGCTGTAGTATCTACTAATACTATTAGCTTTTTTGATAATACTTTAGAAGAACATAATAAGACTATTAAAAATATTGATTGGGATGCAAATGCTGCTGGAAAAGAAGGTTTTGATGATTACATGCTTAAAGAAATCTTTGAACAACCAACCGCAATAAGAGAAACTATTGGTTCTAGATTTAGTTTAGGAGAAAAATGTTCTTTTGATGACATCGAAATTTCTAAAGAATATTTAAATAATGTTAATAAAATTTATATAGTTGCATGTGGTACAGCTATGCATGCAGGTTTAACTGGAAAAACTATACTTGAAAATCTTTGCCAAATTCCTACTGTGGTAGATATTGCATCTGAATTTAGATATAGAAATCCACTTATAGATGAGCAAACTTTATGCATATATATTAGTCAATCTGGAGAAACAGCTGATACTATTGCAGCATTGAAACTTGCTAAACAAAAAGGTGCTAAAACTTTGGCTATTTCAAATGTTATAGGAAGTTCTATTACAAGAGAAGCTGATTATTCTATATACACTCATGCTGGACCTGAAATTGCTGTTGCTTCTACTAAAGCTTATTCTTCTCAAGTAGTTTTAATTGCAATTTTGGCAGTATATTTTGCTGAAATATTAGAACGCTGTGATAAAAAAATTATTGAAAGATTAAAGGAAGATATTATAGATCTTCCATCTAAAGTAGAAAAAATATTGGATGATACTGAAATAATTAAAGAATTTGCAAAAAAAGTATATACAGAAAAAGATATGTTCTTTTTAGGAAGAGGAACAGATTATAATGTTGCTTTAGAAGGTTCTTTAAAATTAAAAGAAATATCTTACATTCATTCAGAAGCATATGCTGCTGGAGAATTGAAACATGGTCCTATAGCACTTATTGAAAATGATGTAACAGTAATTGGAATTATTACTGATTCAAACCTAGTGGAAAAATCTATTAGTAATATTCAAGAAGTTGTTACAAGAGGTGCTAAAACATTAATTATTACTAATCAAATACTTCCTAATAGTAATTTTGATTTTATAATCAATATACCAAAAACTAATTTTTTAATTTCACCTATTCTTTCTGTAATACCTATGCAACTTATTGCATATTATATTGCTAAATTTAAAGGTTTAGATGTAGATAAACCTAGAAACCTAGCCAAATCTGTAACAGTAGAATAATTAACTCCCCCTTCTTGATTTGAATTAAGAAGGGGGTTTTATCCGTAAAATTATTTTTAATATTATTAATAATATTGCTCCTGGTATTCCTAAAAAGCCTACTATTAATGAAGTTAAAAAATTTAACCCTATATGAAAATTAAAATTAGCACCAATTAGATTTATTATATATATTAAAATTCCTCCAAATATAGAATTAAACATTAATTTTAGAACACTTTTTATTGGCCAAATAAATATTTTACCAAATATGAATATAAGTATTATACAAGTTAAAAATGTTATAATAGAATTTATTTCCAAAATAATCACCTCAAAATAATAATTTTGATATACATCAAGGTCTTATTAATTCTTATGATTAAATTTGGACAAATATTCTTAAATTAATAATATTATTAATTAATTTTTATACTCATACTAATTAAGCTTTATTTTTTCTTATATAAATCTCATTTATCATATCAAGTACTATTCCTTTTTTTTGTGCTTTTTTCATAAGATAATCTAGTTTTGTTTGATTTGCTTTAATTTGATATGAATAATAATCTATTAACCCTTCTTCTGCGAATTCAAAGTTTTTTTGTGCAGAATTTAATTCATTTTTAGTTTTAATTATACTTACGATTAATTCTAAATTTTTTTCATCTTCAGACTTGTCCGCAATTTTATTTTCTCTAATATATTCCTCATACATATAATACCACTTCCCTATAAGATAATAAATTTTCTTTTATATTATATGTTCTTATTTTCCTTTTTATGCAAATATATAAAAAATTATTATACCTAGTGATTGTATTATAAATAAATTTATAAAGTTTGAAAATAATAAATTACTAGTAGTTTCAACAATTCCTTCATGATTCTCTTTTTTCTTATGATGTTTTTGTGATTCAAAAAATGTTATCAGTTCTGGAATACTTGTTATAATTCCTAATAATACACCTATTATAAATTCTGGAACATTTAAATTTATACATAAAATTTTTAATGTGTCACTAAGTAAATTTCCTATATAGTATAAAGCTACTCCAGACAAAATAATTCCTAAAATATTTAAAACTATAGATTTTTTTTGTTGATTTATTACTTCTTTTTTTTCTTTTTCATGTTCTAAATATATTTTATGTGCATTAGCACTTATTTTATAGAAAAATAGAAGTAATATAATAAATATTGGAACTAAAATAAAACTACTTTCTATATTAAATATAATTATAAAAATAGGTATTATTATTGTTATAATAACCAAAAATAAATCTATTTTTATAGCATTATTTTTCAACTTGGATTGATTTTTATTTATAAATACTGATATTAAATATTGAAATAAATTGATTATATTAGAACTTAAAATATTAAAAATACTTGTTTCAATAAAACCTGTAAAGGCAGAAAAAGAAACTGTAAGTAGTTCAGGAATTGAAGTTGCTATTCCAGCGATATTTCCCACTGTTTTCGGCTTTAAATTTAATATTTGTGCTAAATTTCTTAAAACTTTAACTAATACATATTTTGCAATTAGTACAATTAATAATGATAATATAAAAAATTTTATTAATTCTATAAACATTCTTGATTCTCCTATAATTATTTTTCTTTTGTAATATTTTAAATAAATTTATATTTTTTATACATTTTTTACCTTTCATTATCTTCTTTTCTTATACAATTATTTATAAATTTCAAGTTGCAATGACATATCTGTACATTTTGCTTTATAAATACGATTATTGCAAGAAAACTTAGTATTGTTGTATAGTAAAAATTATAACATCATAAATAATTGGAGAGTTGTAAAAGTAAATTCCAAAAGAAAAAGTAAATTCCAAATGTAAGAGAAACGTCAAAAAATAGACGTTTC
>CALXYR010000031.1 GCA_944393025.1 uncultured Clostridia bacterium
GAATCGAACCGGCACGGTTTATTCAACCGCAGGATTTTAAGTCCTGTGCGTCTACCAGTTCCGCCACATCTGCATATGTTTGAACTGACAAGTATTATTGTACTACTTTTTTATATGATTTGTCAAGTATTATGAGTAAAAATTTTATTTGCATTATAAATTTTTTTACTTACAATAATTCTCCTATCAATTCTAAGCCATCTGTTTTTATTATTTTAACATTTTTTATCTTGTTTTCTAAATTTTCATTTGTTTGTACATTTACTACCATATAATTAGTAGTATGACCTTTCATATACCTTTTTCCATTTTCAATATGAGATTCTTCAAAAAGCACTTCTATTTGCTTGTCTTTATATTGATTATTATATTCTCTTTCATTTTTATTTGATAATTCTATTAGTTTTTTACTTCTTTCTTCTTTTATTTCTCCATTAACTTGATTTTGCATTTTAGATGCTATAGTACCTTTTCTTTGCGAATATTTAAAAATATGCATTTTGTAAAATTTTATTTTTTGTAAAAAATTATAAGTTTTATTAAATTCTTCATCATTTTCTCCTGGAAATCCTACTATAATATCTGTTGTTAATGAAACATTTTTATATGCTTCTCTTAAGAGTTCAGTACTTTTTTCAAATTCTTCTATTGAATATCTCCTATTCATTCTTTTAAGTGTTTCATTACATCCACTTTGGAGTGATAGGTGGAAATGATCACATATTTTTTCTAATTTTGATAATTTTTCAACAAATTCGTTTGTTATTAATGTTGGCTCAAGTGAACCGTAATCTTATTCTTTCAATACCATTTATATTATTTATTTCTTCTAATAAATCTATTAATTTATATTCTTTTTCTTTAAAATCTCTTCCATATGATGCCAAATGAATTCCTGTGATAACTACTTCTTTAATTCCATTTTTAGCTATTTTACTTATTTCATTTATCACACTTTCTGTTTTTCTACTTCTTATATGTCCTCTAGCGTATGGTATAATACAATATGAACAAAATCTATCACATCCATCTTGTACTTTTATAACTGCTCTTGTTTTTTCTGTAAAAGTAACTTCTCCAAAGTCTGAATATTCTTCACAATGTAATACATCACTAATATTTTCTTTTTTAATATTAAAATTTCTACTTGTTTTGTTTTTTAAATTATCTCTAGTATTCATCATGTTTTCTACATATTCTAATATATTTCTTTTTTCATTTGTTCCTAATATTAAATCTATTTCTGGTATTTTTTCTAATTCTTCTTTTGCCACTTGTGCATAGCATCCAACAGCAACTAAAATAGCTTTTGGATTTAACTCTTTAACTTTTCTTAACATTTGTCTAGATTTTCTATCTGCCATATTAGTTACAGTACAAGTATTTACAATATATATATCTGCTTTTTCATTAAATTCTACTATGTCATATTTGTTTTTTGTAAATTCTTGAACCATTGCATTAGTTTCGTATTGATTTACTTTACATCCAAGTGTACAAAATGCTACTTTTTTATTTTCCATTTTTTACTCCATTCTTACATATTTGAATTAAATTATATTTCTATATTTTAATTTATTGTTTATAAAATACTTTTTATTAATAATACATTCCTATTATATAAAATGCAACCTTTCAATAGAAAGATTGCACCAAAGAATCTTAAAAAAATATGCTTCCAATTACCCCTATCCATGCCCAAATAAAATATATCATAGCCAATATAGTTATAATTTTGTTATGCCGACCGACAATATTTTTTATCTTCTTGTCTATTTTAGGATATTTCTCACTAATGTATGCCACAATTATTACCAATGGTACACTTGCGATGAACATTATCTTTCCAGCTAACAAAATGTTCTGTAGCATATTCATTTCTCCTTTTGTTAAAATTATAATATTTTATATTATACTACATAAATTTAATATTGTCCATTTTGTATTTAAATAGATTTTGTTACATAGATAAAAATATTTTATCTATGTAACAATTTTAATTTTTTTGCTATTATATGAATACTTTATTTATAAATATCAATACTATCAATTACTTTTCACTTTAATTAATACATTCCGCCCATTCCGGCTGCATCATCATGTCCTCCACAATTGCATTCTTTTGGTTCTTTTTTATCTGTTACTAAGCTTTCTGTTGTTAAAATCATTGATGCAATTGATACTGCATTTTGAATAGCACTTCTTGAAACTTTTGTTGGATCAACAATTCCAGATTTTTTCATATCTACATATTCATCATTTGCTGCATCATAACCTACTCCTACAGGGCTTGTTTTTACTTTCTCTAATATTACTGCTGGTTCTAGTCCTGCATTTATTGCAATTTGTCTAACAGGTTCTTCTAATGATTTTAGAATTATTTTTCCTCCTATTTTTTCATCTCCATGTAGGCTTAAAACTAGTTTTTCTACTTCTGGTATTATATTAACAAATGCTGTTCCTCCACCTGCAACAATTCCTTCTTCAACAGCTGCTTTGGTTGCTGATAGCGCATCTTCTATTCTTAATTTTCTATCTTTCATTTCTACTTCTGTTGCTGCTCCAACACCTATTACTGCAACTCCTCCAGCAATTTTAGCTAATCTTTCTTGTAATGATTCTTTTTCAAATTCACTTTTTTCTTCAGATATTTGTGCTTTTAATTGGTTTACTCTTGAAGCAATTTCATCTTTATTTCCTGCTCCATCAACAATTATTGTATTTTCTTTTTGCACTTTAATTTGTCTTGCTTTTCCTAATTGTTCAACTGTAGTATCTTTAAGTTCCATTCCTAAATCTGAAGAAATAACTTCTCCTCCAGTAAGAATTGCTATATCTTGTAGCATATTTTTTCTCTTATCTCCATATCCAGGTGCTTTAACTGCTACTACATTTAATACTCCTCTTAATTTGTTTAATATTAATGTTGATAGTGCTTCTCCTTCAATATCATCACAAATTATTACTAATTTTCCTGATTGTTGCATTAAACTTTCAAGTAATGGTAATATTTCTTGTATATTACTTATTTTTTTATCTGTTATTAATATATATGGGTTATCTACTACTGCTTCCATTTTTTCTGTATCTGTTACCATATATGGTGATACATAGCCTCTATCAAATTGCATACCTTCAACTACATTTAATTCTGTTTGAGATGTTTTTGACTCTTCTATTGTAATAACTCCATCTTTTGAAACCTTTTCCATAGCTTCTGAAATTAATTCTCCAACTTCATCATTATTTGCTGAAATGCTTGCAACTCTTGCAATATCTTCTTTCCCATTAACTGGTGAACTAATTTTTTTAAGAGCATCTACTGCAACATTTACTGCTTTATCCATTCCTCTTTTTATAGCCATTGGATCTCCACCTGCTGCTACATTTTTTACTCCTTCTTTTACCATGCTTTGAGCTAATACCATGGCAGTTGTTGTTCCATCACCTGCTACATCATTTGTTTTTATAGAAACTTCTTTTACTATTTGTGCTCCCATATTTTCGAATGGATCATCTAGTTCAATTTCTTTTGCTATTGTTACACCATCATTTGTAATAAGTGGTGCACCAAATTTTTTATCTAATACTACATTTCTTCCTTTTGGTCCCATTGTAACTCTTACTGTATCTGCTAGTTTATTTACACCATTTAATAGGCTCTTTCTAGCATCCTCTCCAAATTTAATATCTTTTGCCATTTTAAATTACCTCCTAAAATTTTAATTTATATATAATTATTTATCGCAGTCTTATTTTAATTATATTATTTCTTTACTCTGCTATAGCTAAAATATCATCTTGCTTTACTATAATATAATCTATACCTTCATATTTTACTTCTGTACCAGCATACTTATTTACTACTACTTTATCACCTTTTTTTACTAGCATTTTTTCTAATTTTCCATCTACTTCAAGTCCTGGTCCTACCTCAATTACTTCTGCTATTTGTGGTTTTTCTCCAGCATTTCCTGCTAAGATTATTCCACTTTTTGTTGTTTCTTCTTTTTCTAACATTTTTATTACTACTCTGTTTGATAATGGTTTTAACATTTTATCTACCTCCTCAAAAATTTTACCATTAATTTTTCTAATATATAAATATGTTTTCTTTTAATAATTATTCAAAACTATTTATATATTTTAGCACTCTTTTGTTCTGACTGCTAAAATATATACCTTTTTGTGCAAATTGTCAATAGTTTAAAACAAATTTCACAGAAAGTTCACAATATTTTTGGTTACTGTTCAATATAAAATATATATGTTACACTAAACAGTAACTATTTTTCAGCTTGACATATTTTTTAAAACATGTAATAATTATTTTGAAAGGGGGAATAATAATGGAACCTGAAACACAAAATTCATTAGAACCAACAAGTATGGGATGGGGAATTGCATCTTTGATATTTGGAATTATTTCCATTGTATCTTTAATATTTATTATAGTTTCCATAATCTCTGCAGTACTATCAATAATATTTGGATTTATTGCTTTTAAAAAAGGCGATAAAGGATTAGGAAAAACTGGATTAATTTTAGGTATTGTATCTATTATAATTACATTTTTATTATTCTTATTCCTACAAGTATTAGATGTATCATTATTTACAATACCTACATGGTATAGATAATTAGGAGGTTTTTATGTCTATACATTGTAATGCTAAAAAAGAAGATATTGAAAAAACTGTACTTATGCCTGGTGATCCATTAAGAGCTAAATATATTGCTGAAAATTTTTTGGATGATTTTAAGTTGGTAAATACAGTTAGAAATATGTTAGCTTATACTGGAACATATAAAGGAAAGAAAGTTACTATATTTTCTTCAGGCATGGGAATGCCAAGTATGGGAATTTACTCATATGAACTTTTTAAATTCTATGATGTAGAAAATATTATTAGAATAGGTTCTTGTGGAGCATATGATAAGAATTTAAATTTATTTGATACTATATTAGTAGACAAAAGTTATACTGAAGGAAATTTTGCTTATGAATGGTCTGAAAAAGAAGAACATATTTCTTCTTCAAGTACTATTCTTAATTCTAAACTAGAAGAAACAGCATTTAGGCTATCTATTCCTTATATAAAAGGAAATACTCTTTGTAATGATTGTTTTGATGGTTATTTAGATGATATAAATAAATTTATATCTAGATTTCCAAAAGATTTAAATATAATAGCTTGTGAAATGGAAGCTTTTGCTTTATTTTATATGGCTAAATATTTTAATAGAAATGCTGCTTGTCTTCTTACTGTGGTAGATTCTTATTATAAAAATCAAGAAAGTACTTCTGAACAAAGAGAAAAATCTTTAAATAATATGATTAAAATTGCTTTAGAAAGTTTATAATACCAAAAAGAAATATATACTATAACAAAGTATATATTTCTTTTTGAATTATAGCCATTCTTTATATTTTTTTATATATTGTTTTTTTACAATAGTTGCTAAGAAGCAATATAAAACAGGTACTAATAATATTATTGAAAAATACTTAAATGGTATTGCAACTAATCCAATATATTTTCCAAGCAAAGTAAATGGTATTACTATAGCTACTATACTCAAAATTATAGATGTTGCATATACAGCTTTTGAACTATTACTTTCTATAAAAGGTGTTTTAGCTGTTCTTATTATATGAAGTCCAATCAAGTTTGATACTACTCCATAAGAAAACCATATTGATTGAAATAATGCTGCATCAGGTAATCTTAAATTAAATCCAAACCATAAAATTGCAAATACCATTAAATCAAATATAGAACTTGCCGGTCCCATATAAAGCATAAATCTTTTTATACTTTTCATTTTCCAAACTCTAGGTTTTTGTAAAAATTCTTTATCTACATTATCATAAGGTATTGACAATTGACCTAAATCATATATTAGACTTTGCACTAATAATTGAATTGGTGTTATTGGGAAAAATGGTAATAATATACTTGCTATTAAAACAGATAAAACCTCTCCAAAGTTAAAGCTAACTGCCATTTTTATATATTTTTGTAAATTTCCAAATGTTTTTCTTCCTTCTATTACTCCATCTGTTAATACATCTAAATCTTTTTCTAGTAAAATTATATCTGCAGTTTCTTTTGTTATATCTACTGCTGTATCCACAGATATTCCAACTTCTGCATTATTCATAGATGGTGCATCATTTATTCCATCACCCATGTAACCTACTACATTTCCCGCTTCTTTCAAAACTCTTACAATTCTTGCTTTTTGTATTGGAGAAAGTTTTGCATATACATTTGTTTTCTTTAAAAGTCTTTTTAGAGCTGTATCTGATAATTTTTCTATTTTACTTCCTAATACAATTTTATCTGTATTTATATTTACTTTATCACAAATTGCTTTTGTTACATATTCATTATCTCCAGTAAGTACAATAACTCTAATTCCATCTCTATTTAATCTTTCTATTGCTTCTTTTGCACTTTCTTTTGGTGGATCTAAAAATCCTATAAATCCTATTAAAATCATTTTGCTTTCATCTTTAACCGAAAAATTTTTTATATCTTCTATATCATTTTTTTGACATATTGCTATTACTCTAAGTCCTTGCTTATTTAAATCTTTAGTTATATTTAAAATATTTTGTTTTATTTCTCTATTTATTTCTGAAACTTCTCCTTTATAGTCAACCATTGTACAAATGCTTAAAATTTCCTCTACTGCACCTTTTGTTATTAACTGTTTCTTTTTTCCATCTGATACTACTACAGATAATCTTCTTCTAGAAAAATCAAAAGGTATTTCATCTATTTTCTCATATTTTTCTTCAATTCCTTTAAGTTCTGTTTTTGCTGTTCTTGCTATAACAGCTTCATCTATATTTCCTTTTAAACCTGTTTGAAAATACGAATTTAAAAATGCATGTTTTAGAACTCTACTATCTTCTTCTCCTTTTATATCCAAATATTTTTCAAGAACTATTTTATCTTCAGTTAATGTTCCTGTTTTATCTGTACACAATATATTCATAGCTCCAAAACTTTGAATACTATCTAGTTTCTTCACTATAGTTTTCTTTTTTGCCATTCTAGTTGCACATTTTGCTAAACTAGATGATAATATAACTGGTAATAGAAGTGGTGTTATTCCTATAGCTATTGCTACAGCAAATGTAAAAGCTGTTATTGTTCCATGTTTTGCTGCATTAACAATAAATGTTATTGGAATAAGAACTAACATAAATTTAATAAGTAACTTGCTTACATTCTCAATTCCTTTTTGGAAAGATGTTTTTGGTTTTTCATCTGTTATATTATCTGCAATTTTTCCAAAATATGTTTTATCTCCCACATTTATTACTATCCCTTTAGCTGAACCGCTCATAACATTTGTTCCCATAAAACAAATTGTATCTAAATCAGTTATATCTTCTATTTTACCTTCTTGCTCTGATTCTACAACTTTTTTTACAGAATCACTTTCACCTGTTAAAGAAGATTGTATAACATATAAGTCTTTAGCTTCTATAATTCTTAAATCTGCTGGAATTAAATCTCCTGCAGATAATACTACTACATCTCCTATTGTAATATTGCTTGATGGAACTTTAGTAATTTTTCCATTTCTAATTACAGTAGTTTTTACAGAAACTAAATTTTTTAATTTTTCTGCTGCTTTATTTGACCTATATACTTCAAAAAATTCTAATAATGTACTAGCAGTTATTAGTACTAAAATTACAATAATATTGGCATAATTTGGTGGATTTGATAATATTACATCTGTATAGATTAATACTATAACAATTCCTAATAGAATTAAATTAAAGGTACTAAACATACTTTCAAATAAATAATTATACCATTGTTTTGGTTTTTTTTGTTTTATAATGTTTTTTCCATATTTAGTAAAATTATTTTTTACTTCGTTTGAATTTAAACCTCTTTTTTTATAATTATATTCTTTTAAAAATTCTTCTACATTTAGTGTACATTCTTTTTCATACATATTATTTTCCCTCTTTCGTTAAATTGACAAATTTGAAAAAATTTTTTATTGTATAAGAAAATCGACAGATTTCGACTATACAACAAGGTTAAGTTTCCTCGGGCTGTGCGTATTTGAGAAGCAAAACGCTACAAAAGGCAAAGCCTCTTTTCTTATTTTTTATATAATATAAATTCCTTGAAATTATATCATATATTTTTTTATTTTTTAATATTTTTTCATATTTTTATTAACTAAAATATATAATTTTATTTTTAGTGAAATATTGTTTTAATAATTTTGATATATATTCTTCTCCTTTTTTTCTTTCTTCTTGCTTATAAGTATATTTTCCTTTTCCTCTTACTGTCATTAAATTTTTATCATATAAATTTATTGCATATAGTATATAGCATCTGGAATAAATTTTTTCATTTAATCACCTATTTTTCATTTTTGTTTTATTATGCTTTTATTTATCATTTTTATTCAAATTCAAATTAAATACAAAATTCTAAATGAAATATTTTTAATACTTTGTGAATATATTTTTATAAGCTATATATTTATTATATGGAGGTATTTTGTGAGGTTCTTTGTTTTATCTGTTAAGCGTAATATTTTGCCTATTTTTTTTATATTGTTTACTATTGGTTTAGTTCTATTTTCAAAATCTAATTTAACAGCTACTAAAAACGGATTAGTTTTATGGGCTACATGTGTAGTTCCTTCTCTTTTTCCTTTTTTTGTAGTTACCAATTTACTTACACAAACTAAAGTAGTGTATTTAATAGGAAAAATACTAGATAAATTTATGAGGCCTATTTTTAATGTACCTGGAATAGGTGGATTTGCTTTTGCTATGGGACTTATTAGTGGTTACCCTGTTGGTGCAAAAATAGTTTCAGATTTAAGACAAAATAATTTAATTACTAAAGATGAAGGAGAAAGACTTCTTACTTTTACTAATAATTCTGGTCCATTATTTATTTTAAGTAGTGTTGGCATTGGTTTGTTTGGTGATACAAAAACAGGTTTCTTACTTCTTTTCACTCATATTTTAGCTTGTATTACTGTTGGAATAATATTTTCTAAATTCTCACAAAAAAATAATAGTTTTGTTAGTAATTATTCTAAAAAAAATTTATATTCTTCAAATAATAATAATTTAACTTTTAAAAATTTAGGAGAAGTATTATCTAATAGCATACATAATAGCATATCTACGGTATTACTTATTGGTGGTTTTGTAGTTATGTTTTCAGTTATTATATCTATATTAGATCAAACAAATATATTAAACATATTAAGTAACTTAATTTTTCCTATTCTAAAGCTATTCAACTTTAATTTTTCTTTTGCTAAACCTATTATTTCTGGAATAATAGAATTAACAAATGGTATAAATCAAATAGCTAGTGTAAATATTAAAGCAGTATCACAAAATATAATTCTTTCTGCTTTTCTTCTTGGATTTGGTGGATTTTCTGTGCTGCTTCAGGTATACAGTCTTATTTCTAAAACTGATTTAACTATAAAAAAATATTTTATTGGAAAGGTTTTGCAAGGAATTATTGCAAGTATATATACCTTTTTAGCTTTAAAGCTTATTCCTGGTTTAAATTTAGATGTAATAGAAACTTCAAATATTAATTTATCTCAACTTGAAGCTTTAAATTCCTTTACACTTTCTATTTATTCATTTTTTTATAGTTTTGGATTATTAATTATTGGAATATGTGCACTATTTGTAATATTTAATATTTTCAAAAAATCTTATGAATAATATAATTTAGAACATATTTTTTATCATAAATAATATTAGAATGAATATATATTAAATAAATTAATTTAGGAGTGATTTATATATGGATAGAAATATGGATAATATGAATAATTTTTATGGAATGCCTCCATATAATTATGATACAAATTATGATTCTTCAATGGGAGATAATCCTATGTTTAATCCAATTATGCAATATGAACAGGCATATATGTATTACAAATATTTAACAAAGCAAATGGAATATAAAATTAAATGTAAAGAATATGATAAACTATGCAATTCAAATAATCGTTCTGAAAACACAAGAAACTCTAGAGAATAAATTTTTAGTATTATTTCAAATTGCAGTAGAAACGATTTATTTGACACATTAAAAAATGTATTAAATAAAATCGTTTCTACTTGCATAGATATAATAATTGTTTCACTATTACTTTTTAATTTTTTTACAATAATCTAAACATATCCAGCCTGAAGGTATTTTTCCCCAATTATTTTTAACTTCTAAAACATCACATTGTACACCTCTACACAATCCGTTTATTTTCATTCCATAATTTTGCAATATCTGTTTTTGTGCATTTGTAGTTAATTCAGAATATTTTTTATAATTATAATTTGTACCTGGACCATTTCTTACTGTTAGTACTTCTGTATTTACCTCATATTTACCTTTTTCATATTTTTTTGTTTGAATTTCATCTACATAATCTAAACATATCCAACCTAAATTTGTTTTTCCCCAATTGTCTTTTTTATTTATAATTGTTACTTCTGTATCTTTTATATAGCCTCCAATTATTTTATAATTTGTACTTGCACCTGAACGAATATTTAATCCTGAATTAGCATTTATTTTTACTTTGTAATTTACTTTTTCTACAATAGAATTTGAATCTTCTGATTCTGTAATATCTATATTGCTATCTATAATATTTGTTCTATCATTTTTATAACAAAAAAACTGAGTATAATTTGCATATTTTCTAAAGTTATCTATTGTAACATATACAGTATTTCCTTTTAATGTTGCTTTTCCTTTTCTACTAGATACATTAAATTTATTTAAATATAAATATGGGTCATATATTTTAAAAGTATTATTTTCAATTCCAACTATTACAATAAAGTGCCCTCCATAAGTAAATAATCCTTCATTACATGATACTATTATATAATAATTGTTTTTTAATAAATTTATAGCTGTATCCAAACTATATGTTTGTTCATATTCTATATCAAACACATCTGCTGTCCATTTCATAGCAGAAAAATAAGTTCCATTATTATTACTTCTATAACCATATTTAACAAATAATTCTCCCATTTTATCTGGTGTTATTGTTCCTTTAATAGAACTAACTACCATAGCAGCACATGTTGGTCCACATCCAGATGTCATCATTGTTTGAGATTTATCATTTATAGCAGAATACATTTTATTTGCCCACCTGCTATCTGCTTGTGAATAGTAAGTTAATCCATTATAATTTCCTAGGCTGACTTTTGGTATTTTTGTTGAACCATTATACGCAATTTCTCCTTGTTGTTTAAAGCCTTCATTTTCAAGATTTACCTCTTGAAATTCTAGAACTTGTTCATCTTCTACAGATAACTTAGGAATTTCTTTAGTTTGTATAATAATTTGATTTTCTAAATTTTCTGTATTTTCAACTTTATTTTCATCAATTTTATTATCATTAATTAGTAAAATTGTTATTCCCAATATGCATATTATAAAAAATAAAGTAAGTGCATATATAATTTTTTTATACATATATATCTCCTCCTACTTTATTATATGAATTAATTTTTGTATGGTACATAATCCTTTTGCTTTATTTTATGCACCAAAAAAACATATCTTATTTCTATTAAAATGATTCTATAATAAGTATTTTTTGCATTCGTTATTTTTCACATAAACAAAAAAATAAACAAGTCTCAAAAGACTTGCTATTTTTGGTAGCGAGAGGGAGATTCGAACTCTCGACCCACTGGGTATGAACCAGTTGCTCTAGCCAACTGAGCTATCTCGCCATATTTTTTGTTAAACGCATTTAAAATTATAAATGTTTTTTTATGGTTTGTCAAGTGTTATGTATAAGTTTCTTTGTAAATAAATAAAAATCTGCTTCAAAGTTTAAGTATACTTGTTAAAGTACTATTTAAGCAGATTTTTATTTGTTTAATTTTTCTATCTACTTCTATCATCTTCAATTTGCTTATCTGTTTGTTTTGTTTCTACTTTCTCAGTAGTCTTCAAATCTTTTTTGTCTACCCTTATATTGTCTATTCCTGCTCTTTTCTGAGATTTTCCAGAATTTCCATAAGCACTAACTTTTTTATCTATATTTTTTGAACTTTGGGCTAAATCTACTTCTATTTTGTCAGATGAATCTTCTCTTAATTCTAATTCTGGATCTAAATCACTTTCGCTTGACACCATACTTCTTATACTAACAAATGGAGAAATTAATATTTGCCAAAAGCTAAGTTTTAGTTCTTCTTTCATTATCTTCACCTCAATTTTTCTTCTATTATATTTTATATCTATAATTATTATTTTTCCTAATCACATATTTATATTAACATAATTTTACAGAAAAATCAAGTACTAGCCCATATAATCTCTTAATTTCTTACTTCTGCTTGGATGTCTTAATTTTCTTAATGCTTTTGCCTCTATTTGTCTTATTCTTTCTCTTGTTACATCAAACTGTTTTCCTACTTCTTCTAGAGTTCTTGCTTTACCATCTTGTAATCCAAATCTTAATTTTAATACCATTGCTTCTCTAGGTGTTAGAGTGTCCATAACCTCTTCTAATTGTTCTCTTAAAAGTGTATGTGCAGCTGAATCTTGTGGTGCTGGGCTATCTTCATCTTGTATAAAATCTCCTAAATGGCTATCTTCTTCTTCTCCTATTGGCGTTTCTAATGAAACTGGATCTTGTGCTATTTTTTGAATTTCCATAACTTTTTCTACACTTATTTCCATTTCTTTTGCTATTTCTTCTGGGGTTGGTTCACGGCCATTTTGTTGTAAAAGTTGTCTAGATGTACGAATTAATTTATTTATTGTTTCTACCATATGAACTGGTATTCTTATTGTTCTTGCTTGGTCTGCAATAGCTCTTGTTATAGCTTGTCTAATCCACCAAGTTGCATAAGTACTAAATTTGAATCCTTTATTATAGTCAAATTTTTCTACTGCTTTTATTAATCCCATATTTCCTTCTTGTATTAAGTCTAAAAATAGCATTCCTCTTCCAACATATTTTTTAGCTATACTTACAACTAATCTTAAATTTGATTCAGCCAATTTTTGTTTAGCTTCTTCGTCTCCTTCTATAATTTTTTGTGCTAATTCTGATTCTTCTTCATAAGTAAGTAATGGAATTTTTCCTATTTCTCTTAAATACATCCTTACTGGATCATCTACACTAACTCCTTCTAAGTTAGCTACATCCATTTCTTCTAATTTTATTTCTTCAACATTTTCTAAATCTTCTATGTCTGGTTCATCAAGTTCATCATTTAAATCTACACCTAAATTTTCAAATGCATCAAATACTTTGTCTATTTCTTCAGCATTTGTATCTTCTAATTCTGTTGCAAGCTCTCCATAGGTTATTTTTCCACTCTCTTTTGCTTTTTTTATTAATTTTTGTACTTTATCTTCTGAATTATTTTTTTCATTGCCATTAGTAGTATTTTTATTTTCTTCTTTTTTTTCATTTTCTATTTCATTTTTTTCTGTTTTTTTCATTATATTTCCTCCCTGTATAATATAATTAATCAATTTTAATACAGATTTTTATTTTATTTTTGCTAATTTTATTATTATATCATTCAAATTTTCTTCAAGCTTTTTAATTTCTTCTTTAGTCATATTTTCTGTATTTTCTAAATTTTTCAATATTCTATTTTTTTCATTTATCAACTTTTCTTTATTATATATTGTTAATAAATCATCTATACATTTGTTTATATCTATAATTCCAAAGTCCTCAGTCATAATTCCTGATAAATAATTTACTATATTTTCATCTTCAAATTCACTTAAAATATCTCCTGTTTTTCCTTCAGAATATTTTGAATATATTTTTGAAATTATTTCTTTATTAATTTTATCTTTAATATCTTCTATTTGTATTTTTTTATTTATTGGTTCAAAACTCTCTTTTGGATAATTTATTAATATATATATAACCAATTTTTCTCTTTTTATTATAGCTTCATCTATTTTTTCATCTGAATCTTTTTTTATGTAATTTTTAATTATGTTTCGTTCTAAAACTTTTTTGTCATTTACTTTATTGTATACTATTTTATTAACTTCGCCATATATTGCTTCTTTTGAAATACCATATTCTTTTGATATTTTATCTATATATATTTCTTTTTCTATGTTGTTATCTACTTTAGATAATATTTTAGCAATTTCATTTAGAAATTTAATTTTATCATTAACATTTTCTAAATTTAAATTTTGTTTTAAAATTTTAACTTTAAATTCTACAAGTGAAATAGCTGAATCCACGCATTTATTGAATCTTTCTGGACCATATTTTATTACAAACTCATCTGGGTCTTTTGCACCATATATTTGCAAAACACGAACATCACATCCCATATTTTGAAGTATATCAAGCCCTCTTAATGTTGCTGATTGTCCTGCTCCATCTGAGTCATAACCAATTATTATTTGTTCACAATTTTTTCTAAGTAATCTTCCTTGATGTTCTGTTAATGCTGTTCCGAAGTGAAGCTACTACATTTGTAATACCTCTTTGATATAAAGAAATTGCATCCATATATCCTTCTACTACTATTATCTTTTTTGTATCACCTTTTTTTGCAATATTTAGTCCAAATAAGTTTCTTCCTTTACTATAAACTATGTTTTCTGGTGAATTTATATATTTAGGTTTACTATCATCTAATACTCGTCCTCCAAATGCAATAAATTTACCTGTTGCATCTTGAATAGGTATCATAAGTCTTTTTCTAAATCTATCTATATATCTTCCATTATCTGCTTTATTGACTAGACTAGATGCTAATATTTCTTCTTCTGTATAACCTTTTTGTCTTAATAATTTATATAATTCATCAAAATTTCCAGAATAACCTATTAAAAATGATTTTAAAGTTCTATTATCTAATTTTCTTTTTTTTTTTTTTTTTTTTACCTGTTTTGATGT
>CALXYR010000032.1 GCA_944393025.1 uncultured Clostridia bacterium
AAATTTTACTACTAGCAACATTGCTATAATTAATAAAATAAAAATTCCTAACATATTTTCCCTCCATAAATTACTATTTATAACTACATTCTATCTCTTTTTCAGATCTTTTGCATAATATATCATATCAGTACAAATTAGATTTCCATCTTTAATTTCTTCATCAGCCATATCTATAAAGTAATTCTTTAATGTCTTTTCATATTTATCAAAACCTTGTTTTACATAGAATAGAATATTATATATTTTCCTCATCCCTCTTTATCTGTTTAGCATACCTATCTTCTTCGCTAAAAACACATCCACAATATTTTTGCATATATAATCCCAATTCTCTTGCTTTTGCTTGTCCTTCTCTAAATCCTATTCTAAAATCTCTGTATAAAAATGTTAGTCCATATTTCTTTGCTATTTCTTCACATATTTTAACTAATTCTTCATGTTTTTGATATGGACTTACTAAGAGAGTAGTTGTTATTGCATCATAGCCATTTTCTTTTGCATATTTTGCTGTTTGCTCTATACGAACTCTATAACAATAATTTACACATCTATTTTTTAAATCACATATTACATTTTTGCAAAATTCATCTAAGCCATACTCTTCTTGGAATATGGCTTTTACATTTATTAATTCTGTATATTCTCTTAAACAATCTCTTCTTGATTTATATTCTATATATGGGTGTATATTTGGATTATACCAATACACTGTTGGTTCTATTCCTTCATTTCTTAATGTCTCCATACAATATACACTACATGGTGCACAACAGGTATGCATTAATAATTTCATTTAATCTCACCTTCTAATTATATATTTTAGTTTAACTATTACTTTCTTTTTTATCAAATTTTAATATTTTTTCTACTATTATTAATATACAAATTATTGATATAATTAATAATCTATAAGTAAAATTTACATGAGTATATGAGTGTTGTTTTAATACTAAATACCATACTATAGGAAAGAAAAATATAAATATATATGGTATAGTGTCTTTCAAATTTTCTTTAATATTTATTTTATTTTTCATATTTTTCATAAGAGTAATAATTATATATATAATTATTATAAAAATAATAGTTGTTATTACTGGATTTGATAAATATGATAAATTTCTCAATATAACATCAATTGGTTCAAATAATTTTTCTCCATTATGTGTTGGTACGTTACTTCTAAAAAATGCTTGAATTATTGCTTGAGATATTATTGGTCTATTAAAAAATAATTCTGTTATTATCCATTTACTCGCCCATGTTATTCCATACCCTAAAGTCCAACATATTCCTATTTTTAATATTTCTAATATGTATTTTTTAATGCTTAAAACTTCTTCCTCTTTTTGTAACATCAAAAAGTATATTATTGAAGTAAATCCAAATGTAACTAGTGGTGCTGTAAGTAAATCTATAAAACTTGAAATAGAACCTACAACAAAGAAAAATGTTCCAATATCTTTAATTTTTCTTTTTCTTAATAATAAAAATATTGAACTTATAAAAGCTACTAAAAATATTAAAATTTCATTTATTGATTTTGTAACAATAAATATACTAATTGAAAGTAATCCTATAATAAATATTATACCAGTAATGATATTTATTTTTTTACATAGTAAAATTGTCATGCAAACTATTGTTATTAATGTTACTAACAATAAAACTAATCTTATTTGTGCATAATTAAAAATGCATAATAATGGTCTTAAAATAAATAAATATCCATGCCAATATCTAGCATATTCATAAGCATCTTCTATATTGTCTCCATGCATTAATCCATATAATTCTTTTGTTTGATATAAATCACCTGTTTTAGTATTAATATATTTTTCATTTGCACCTAAATTATATTGTCCATCAAAATATGATAATTTAGTTTGACCTGGAATATAGTTTTTTCTTGCAAGTATAAAACTTTTAATTGGTTGTGAATTATCTATAGAGTATGCTGTGTTAATCATAAGTGCATCCGTAAATGTAAAAATTTTTTCTTTTTTGTATTTTAAATCAAAAGTTACTTTTTCACCTTCATTAACTAATATTTCTGATGATTTTGTTACATTTTCTTTTAAAGCTGATGAAGGTATTAAACTAGTTGCAGTTAGAAGAAAAATATATATACATATTAAAATTATAAAAATTATTACATATTTAATTATTACAATTGAATTTTTTAGAATATTGTTTTTCATTATATTAAAACTCCATTTCATCTTTTGGTCAGATTTTATTAATTTTATTTTTTAAAATATTGTTCTAATTGTGTATATCTTAAAATATTTAGCCTATAACTTTCTTTATTTCTTTTAACATAAGTATCCAAAATTATTCCACACTGTCCAAATATTACTGCAAGTAATATCAATCCTGTTGCCAATATTGCTGATGGTACTTTTGTAATATATTTAGTTTTTATAAATTCAATTATTACTGGTAATCCTACTATTAGACCAAGAATAAATAATATTAAAGCTATAATCATAAAAAATTTTAATGGTTTGTAATCTTTAAATAATCTTATTATTTCTTTTATAACTTTTATACCATCTGATATTGTATTTAGTTTTGAACTACTTCCATTTGGCCTATCTCTATATTCTATAGGAATTTCTTTTATAATAAAGTTTTTATCTAACGCTTGTAGTGTCATTTCTGTTTCTACTTCAAATTTTTTAGTAGTAATTGGCAAATTCTTAACCATTTTTTTGCTAAAAGCTCTATAACCTGTCATTATGTCATTTAAATCAGAATTAAAAGATAAATTAATAGCATTCTTTACTAAAATATTTCCAAAATTATGAAATGTTCTTTTGTTTTCTTTCTTGTATGTTCCATTTGATAATCTATCTCCAACTGCCATATCTGCTTTACCTTGTTCAACTAGTGTTATTAAATCATGAACTGATGATGCAGGATATGTATCATCTCCGTCTACTAAAACATATATATCAGCTTCTACCTCTTCAAACATTGTTTTTACAACATTTCCTTTTCCTTGCTTATATTCGTTTCTAACAATTGCTCCTGCTTCTTTGGCTAATTCTACTGTTTTGTCTGTAGAGTTGTTATTATAAACATAAATATCAGCATTTGGTAATTCCTTTCTAAAATCTTCTACTACTTTTTTTACTGTCAATTCTTCATTATAACATGGAATTAATACTGCTACTTTCATCTTTAAAATTCCTTTCTAAATTATATATATATTAAATTTTATAAATGGCATTGTTCATATTTATTGTTATCATTATCATCATATTTTACCCCAATATGCTCGTAAGCTGCTGGAAGTGCTACTCTTCCTCTTACTGTTCTAGATATAAATCCTATTTGAATTAAATATGGTTCATATACATCTTCTATTGTATCTACTTCTTCTCCTAAAGTTGTTGCAATTGTTTCAATTCCTACTGGTCTTCCTCTATATTTTATAATTAAAGTTTCTAATATTTTTCTATCTATTTCATCTAATCCCAAATCATCTATTTCTAGCTTATTTAGTGCTATTTTAGTTAATTTTAATGTTATATTTCCATCTCCTAAAACAGCTGCATAGTCTCTTACTCTTTTTAATAATCTATTTGCAATTCTAGGTGTTCCTCTTGATCTTCTTGCAATCTCTATTGCAGATTCATTATCTATGTTAATTTCTAATATATTTGCAGACCTTTTTATTATTGTAGTTAAATCTTCTGTATTATATAATTCTAATCTATGTATAATTCCAAATCTGTCACGAAGTGGTGTTGCAAGTGACCCTGCCTTTGTAGTAGCTCCAATTAGAGTGAATTTTGGTAAATCTAATCTTATTGACCTTGCACTTGGTCCTTTTCCTATTATAATATCTAATGTATAATCTTCTAATGCTGGATATAATATTTCTTCAACACTTTTATTTAATCTATGTATTTCATCTATAAATAAAACATCAAATTCGGATAAATTTGTAAGAAGTGCTGCCAAATCACCTGGTTTTGTAATAGCTGGGCCAGAAGTTATTTTAATATTTGAATTCATTTCATTTGAAATAATATTGGCAAGAGTAGTTTTTCCTAGTCCTGGTGGTCCGTATAAAAGCACATGGTCCAAAGGTTCTCCCCTTTTTTTGGCTGCTTCTATATATACTTTCATATTTTCTTTTACTTTATCTTGTCCAATATATTCACTTAAAACTTTAGGTCTTAAAGAATTCTCTAATCTTTCTTCATTTACATCTACAAGCTCAGGATTTATTAACCTTTCTTCATCCAATTTAAGTTCCCTCCAAATTCTAGTCTTGCTTTCTTATATTTTTTTCATTTATATTACTATTATCTTCTTGCATTAATTTTGATACATCTTTATAGCCTATTGCAATAATTGCTAATATTAATAACGCAAATGATAAAGCTTTCCATATTCCACTTTCAAGTAAAATTACTGCAAACATTCCTAATATTGCTGTTATACCATACATTATAAGAACTGCTTGTCTTTGTGTATAACCCTTAGCCATTAATTTATGGTGTAAATGTCCCTTATCTGGTTCAAATACTGCTTTAATTGACTTTCCTTTTATAATTCTTCTAAATATTGCAAATAGTGTATCAAATATTGGCATACCTAAAATTATTATTGGTGCTATTAATACAAGTGCAGTATATGTTTTAGCTACTCCTAATATTGATATAATAGCAAGGGCAAATCCCATAAAATTAGAACCAGTATCACCTATAAAAGTTTTGGCAGGATTAAAATTAAATGGTAAAAATCCAACAAGTGCACCTGCTAATGCTGTAATTAAAACAATAGCTATAAGTGGTGAATTGTTTAATGCAAATACAATAAGAAGTGATAAACATGAAATTAATGTTACTCCAGAAGATAAACCATCTAGTCCATCTATTAAGTTAATTGCATTAGTAATTCCTATAATCCAGCAAATTGTTATTATATATGAAAATATTCCATTAATTACAATTTTACCTTCTGCAAATGGAATAGAAATATTTTCTATTCTTATTCCACATAAAACAACTGAAATTGCTGCTAATATTTGAGCTACCAATTTTACTAAACTTGGAACTCCTTTTGAATCATCTATATAACAAGTTATTCCTAAAATAATTATTCCTAAAAAGAATCCAATCATTTTTAAGTAATATTGTTCTTCACCAAATAGATTTAGTTTTCCTTCTAATGAGGTTGTAATAAATAGATAAATTACTGAAACAATAAATCCTGAAATTACTGCCAAACCTCCGTAATCTAGGCATTGGTTTTTTGTTTACTCTTCTATCATTTGGTATATCTATTGCTCCTACTTTTTTTGCTAGTCTCATAGTATGTGGTATAACTACAAAAGTAGTTATAAAAGCTAATAAAAATGCTATTGCTATATCTCCCCACATAATTAATCATTCCTCTCTTTTTGCATTATTGAATTATTTTAACATTATAATTTATAAATAATCCACTTTCAATTACTCCTGAAATAGATTTTATATTTTTTTCTAAATCTTCTTCTATATTATTAAATTTAACATCTAATATTAGGTTTCCATTTTCAGTTATTATAGGTCCATCTTTCTGTTTTGCTTGTCTTAAAGTAATTTCTTCTGCTCCTAATTTAATAATTTCATCAGTTACATAGCTAATTGAATCCGGATAAATTTCTACTGGTATTTTATGTTTTTTTCCTAAAGAATTAACCTTTTTGCTATTGTCAATTAAAATATATGTAATAGGTGAATTAACCATATTTAATTTTTCTTTAAACATGGCTCCACCTCTTCCTTTTATTAACCATTTATTATTATCCACTTCATCTGCGCCATCAAAACACCAATCTGGCTTTTTTTCAATTAAAGTAGCAGTTGGTATATTTAATTTTCCACAGAGCATTCTAATTTCTGTTGAAGTTGGTATTGCTGTAATTTTTATATTTTCTTTTTTTATTTTTTCAGCTATAGCTAATACAGCTAAATATGATGTAGATCCAGAACCAAATCCGAATAACTTGTCCATCTTTTACTTTATCTACTACCTTTTTAGCTACAATTCTCTTTTCTTCTAAATTTTTAATGCTATCTATTTTAATATTTTCTAATAATTCATCACTATAATCCATATATTTTCTCTCTTTCTTTAATATTATAATACTATGTAGCATTATATCATTATATTTTCAGATAGTAAACATCTTTCTTTAGTTTTTTATGTTTATTATTTGTAATAGTATCCTAATATTTGTGATTAATAAAAATTTTCAATTTACTGCAAAATTTATTCCTCGTGCTACTACATCTTTCATTTTTTCTATAAGTCCATCTATTTCTTTTGGTGTAACAATAAAATTATATTCTTCTGGAGTTAATATTTCTTTTATTATTTTATATTTATCTTCTTCTTGTAATTTGTTTAAAAAATCATTTGATTCTCCTTCATCTTGGATTTTTTTTATAAACAATGTTAAACTATCTGCTGCTATTGTTGCTGCTTCAACAACTGTAGGAATTCCTATTGCAATTACAGGTATTCCTAAAGTATTTTTAGTAAGTTCTTTTCTAGTATTTCCTACACCTGCACCTGGAACTATTCCTGTATCTGCTAATTGGACAGAACTACTAATTCTTTCTATACTTCTTGAAGCTAATGCATCAATTACTATTACTAATTTTGGTTTTACATTTTCTATAATTCCTTTTAATATTTCTAATGTTTCTATTCCTGTAGTACCAAGCACGCCTGGAGATATTGCACTTATTTCTCTTGTACTTTCATCTAAAACTTCTGGCATATATTGAATTAAGTGTCTTGTTATATCTATTTCATTTATTACTTTTGGTCCTAAACTGTCTGGTGTTACATATATATTTCCAAGCCCTACTACTAATATTGGTTCTTTACCATTTATATGTTTTTCAATTAAAACTTTTAATTCTTTTGTAACAGCTTTAGAAGCATTTTGTATTTCTTCTTCACTTGCAATTTTTAAGTTTTTTACATCAATTGTAATATAATTGCCTTGTGGCTTTCCAATTGCTTCTTCTCCTTTTTCATTTGTTATTTTTACTCTTGAAATTGTTATATTTTCATTTACTTTTTCTTCTTCTGCTTCTATTCCTTCAATATCTTTTTCTATATTATGTGCCTTGTTATATAAATCTCTTCTTTCTGAAGCTAAATCAGTTCTAAACTTAAACATAAAAAACCTCCAACCAATTAAAATACATTATATATTTTAATTAGTTGGAGAATTTTTATACATTATTTGTTATAACTAAAGTATTTTATCTATTTACTTTTATTCACCTAACACATCATTTATTTTTTCTTTTGCATTTGCTACTGATGTATCATCTGGAATCATTACATAAGATGTTAAACTTCCTAATGAATAAGTTGGCTCATATGATCCTGTTCCTGTTAAAGCATTATTTTTTATTGTCCATGATGACATATTTTCTAATTGTGATTTAGCTAAATTACTTATTTCATTTTGTTGTATATTAGTTTGGAAACTTCCTTCTAATGATTTTAAAATATCTGTATATTTAGTTAACAATGTTGTGCTATTTAATACTTTTTTCATTATAGCTTCTATAACAGCTTGTTGATTTTTCACTCTTTGATTATCACCTGAAGCAAACGAATGTCTTTCACGGCTAAATGCTAATGCTTGTTCGCCATTTAAATAATTATACCCTTGATTAAAATGATATCCTTGAGCACTAAAATCATATTCAGAGTATACATCTACTCCACCTAAAGTATCCACTAATTTTATAACTGTAGTAAAGTTTACTCTTACATAATAATTTATATCTATATCTAATAAGTCTTCAACTGTTGTTACTGTTTCATTTACTCCATATATTCCTGAATGTGTTAATTTATCTTTTGAATCTTTGCTATGAAGTGTTACATAATAATCTCTTGGAATCGATGTTAACAATACTTCATGTGTGTTTGTATTTACAGTTGCAATAATATTAGCATCACTTCTTGAAACATTGTTTATGCTTCCTGATGTATCTATACCAGTAATATATACATTAAATATTCCATTATTCATTGTATATTTTGAATTTGCTGTACTAATTTCAGCAGTTTTCTTAATTTCATGATTTGCTGTATATATAATTTTAGTATTATTCTTAAATTCCTTTATTTCTTCTGATAAAATATTATATTGTGATGAACTCACTAGTAATACATCGATTTCTTCATTAATTAAATTGTTTCCTAAGTCTGTTAAACTATTTTTTGTTTCAAATGTTACATCAACTTTTTCTTCTATATCATTTTTAACATCATCTTCTGTTTGAAATGCATATATTGTTTCTCCATTAATATCTTCTATATTATTATATGAACTATCACTTCTTACTACAACATAATATTCCTCTACTTCTTTCACTTCATTGAACATATTACCTAAGAATTCCGTTGTAGCATTTGCATAATTAGATATATACATATATACACCAGAAACTAGTAAAATTATAATGAGGCAAAATATATTTAATTTATATGTTTTATGTTTTTTGCCAACTCCTATTGTCATAAGTAATGTAAATATGATTTCAGCTATTGTAAATGCTATCAAATAACTAGTAGGAAGCATATTTAATCTAAGTATTGATCTGTAAAATATTATTGTAACTACTATAAAAATTAAAGCTAGTAGTTTGAATATTATGTTAATGATATCTAGTTCACTTTTTCTTTTCTTATTTGATGAACTATCATTCATCATTCTTCTTGGTGAGTAACTCATTTTATCTCCTCCGTTTCAACTTATTTAATTATATCACTTTTTGTTTATATAGCAAGCTTAATTTTATAGAATTACATATTTTTTTAAATTATTTTTTTATTCTATTGCTTCTTCAACTTTAAATATTAATTTTGTTTTTTTTAATTATATAGTTATATGAGTCTCTGCACATATCTTCAATGTTTAATTCTGTCTCCCAATGTAATTCTTGTTTTGCTTTTGAAGGGTCTGAATAATATTCTGCAATATCTCCAGCTCTTCTAGCCACTATTTTATATGGTATTCTTACGTTATTTACTTTTTCAAAAGTTTTAACTAAGTCTAAAACACTATATCCTTTTCCTGTACCTAAGTTATAAATATGTATTCCTGAAATATTATTTTCTAATGCCTTTACATGTCCTTTCGCTAAATCTACCACATGAATATAGTCTCTTACGCCTGTACCATCATGAGTTGGATAATCATCTCCAAAAACATTTAAATATTCCAACTCTCCTATAGCCACTCTTACAATGTATGGCATCAAATTATTTGGTATTCCCTTTGGATTCTCTCCCAAAAGTCCTGTTTTCTCTGAACCTATTGGATTAAAATATCTTAATAATGTAATTTTCCAATCTTTATCTGCATTATATATATCTTCTAATATATATTCAATCATCAATTTAGTTGTTCCATAAGGACTACTAGGTCTAGAAAGTAGAAAATCTTCTTTTATAGGTAATTTATCTGGTGCTCCATATACAGTAGCGCTTGATGAAAAAATAATATTTTTACAATTATGTTCTTGCATCACATGTAATAAATTTAAAGTTATTCCTACATTTCCTTCATAATATTTCAAAGGTTCTTTTACCGATTCTCTTACTGCTTTCAAACCTGCAAAATGAATAACTGCATCGATTTTATTTTCTAAAAACACTTTACTTAAAGTGTTATAATTGCCTACATCTCATTGAACAAATTTAACATCTTTATTGGTAATTTGCTTTATTTTATCTACAACATCTACTTTTGAGTTAATTAAATTGTCTATAATAACTACATCATAATTATTGTTAAGTAATTCTACTACTGTATGGCTACCTATATAGCCTGTTCCTCCAGTTACTAATATTTTCAATTTTCATCACTTCTCTTTTAATAAATATTTTTAACTTTTTATTTTATTACTCTCTTTAATTTTCCATAGATTCTTCTAATTAAATTTTGTTTTGTCAAATATTTATTAGCTAATTGTTTGATTTTCATTTTATCTAAATCGTAAAAAAATTCTTTTCTTTTTTCGGGTTGTTTTACTGATCCACAAATACATGGATTGCATTTTATTGCATAGTCTAAATCACAGTTTTCCCTATAAATAATTTGATCCTTTATATTTTCTAATAATTTTTGTCCTTTATTACTGTTTACTAACACCAATGATGTTCCTTTATCATCGTTAAATTCTAAATATTTTCCTTCTACTCCCCAAAAGTCTCCTAAGGTAATATCTGCTACTCTTGGTATTCTAGAAAATTTACAATTATAACAAGATGGTCGTAAAGAGTAATTATTTAAAAATAATCTTAAAAAATTATCTTTTGTCATTCTATTACGTTTATACTTATTATTTTCAAGTACAATCTTCATTGAAAAACAATTCCAACCACTATCTTTATTCCTAAAATAACAATTTTTGATTTTTCGATTATATTCAGATAAATATTTTTGCCATACTTTTGGTGATGGTACCCCATGACAAACAAAATCACATGTATATAAATTACTATAATCTTTTTGTAAAAATGATTTTAAACCAGCAATTTGGCAAGGTGTTCCAACATATAATACAATATTTTCTTTTTTCAATAGTTCTTTTGCTCTTTTATAGGTATCATTAGTATCACTTTGCACATATTTTGATCCCTGTAATTCTTTTAAATTGTCTACAGTATTAATAATTTTATGAACAACATTAAATTCTTCATCATATCCAGCACCTATTACTGTACCTTGAGTCGATAAAATAAAATTGGCTAGTTCATAAAACATACCTCCAGAAGAGCTTGAGCTTCTTTCAGTTTCATTTTTTGTATATGCTGCTAATACCTCAGGTGTTTCTTTAGTATTTGAATTTACTTTATTTAGAACTGGACAAATTTTCTCGCATAAATTACAATTTATACATTTTTCTTTATCTATTACTGGATATTTAAATCCTTCTTCATCTACTTGCATAGTAATTGCATTTTTAGGGCAAATATTATAGCAAGCTCCACAACCTGTACAATCTTTTTTAGTTACCATAATTCAATTTTATCCTTTCTAAAAAATACTTCACAGAAGACTTTAATCTAAAAAATCCAAGTTTTTTTATTTCATAATATGTTTCATTAAATAGTTTTTTATCTTTATACTCTATTGCTACATCTAATACATGTTGTCTATTTGCAGAAGTTGCAAATTTAATATACTTCTTTTTATTTTTGTCAGACATTTTTACCATTGATTTAATTGTTTCTATTAAAATAGTTTTATGTTCATCTAGTCGCTTAATTTTCTTTTCCTTTGTATCATCTCCTCTTGATAGAGAATTATGATGAACCACATAATTAGCTAATGGTATATTTAAAAATTTGTGTTTATGTTTATAATAAACTGGCATTAGCATTTGAAAGTTTTGCCCTCCTCTAGAAGAATATATTTCTCTATTAGGATTTGCCTCTAAGAATACAGAACTTCTAATCATATGGCATATAGGGCAAAATACACTCTGTCCCCTTATTAATCTTTTAAATTGGTTAGTTTTAAATTGACCTCTGTCCCTATCACTAACTAATTGATATAATGGTTTTTCTAAATTACTTTCATCGTACACATTGGCATTACAGGTAATGGTCGCATAATTTTGATGTTGGTCTAAAAAGTCTTTTCTTATTTTCATAGCATCTTTGTCCAAAAAATCATCTGAGTCTGGCTGGCAAAGATATTCTCCAGTGAACTTTTTTAATCCTAAGTTAACAGCTGCACTAACACCTTTATTTTCTTGCTTTATATAAATAAACTTCATTCCCTCTTCTTCAAACTTTTCTTTATAGCTTAATATTTTTTCCTCACTATTATCTGTTGATCCATCGTTTACAATAATTACTTCCAATTTTTTATATGTTTGTTCTAAAACTGACTGTAGGCATTTATCTATATATTTTTCTCCGTTATAACAAGGTATAATAATACTAATTAATCCTTTCTCCATTGTTCGAACCCCTTCTCTTTATTTTTTCTATTACTGTATTTTTCATCATTTTTATAATAGCCAAATAATATTTAAACTCATCTGTCTTAAAGAAACATATTATAAAGATTATTGAAGAAAGTACAACTGCTATTACAAATTTTACTATAACATTTAGCCAACCACTTAATGTAACTAATGAACATATCTTATTAACTCCAAATGCTACTACAAGCATAAGAATTAAATATCCAAAATACTTAATAAAATATTTTACTGGTGATTTTTTAAACCAATGTTTATATAGGATTACTGGTTCAATCCATACACTACAAGATACATAAGCTACTATCGTTCCTAGAATAACTCCTGCTATTCCCCATAATTTTACACCTATTATTGAAACTACTAGATTAATAACCGCTTCAGCAAGTGGTTTAAATCTACTATTATAATTTAATCCACTTGAGTTAATAAAGGTTACTGGTGTATGTCTCATTCCTGTTACATATAATTGCATTACTATTAGGAATACTATAAGCGGACTAAATACGAAGTCTTCTCCAAGCCATGTTAAAATAAAATCATTAAACATACATAAAGATGTTACGCATATTACAAAATAGAAAAAATAATTTATAAAAAGTAATCTATTAAATATTTTTTCTGATTGTTCTCTAGTTTCTGTAACTTTTAAGTTACCCACACTTGCTGTAATAGATACAAATATTAAGCTTACTGTTGTATATATAATGTTTGTTATCATTGAATAATTTGAATATATACCTGTTACTGCTACATTTATAAAAGAAGAAATAATTATATTGTCTGTGCTTGTGATAGCAATATTTCCAATCTTATGCATCATGATTGCTTTCATTCTGCTAATTATTATTTTTAAATGTCTCTTATCTAATTTCTTTGCATTTTTCTCTTTCAAATATGGATACATCTTATTAACTCTTAATGATATTTCTATATTTGACAATAAAGAAACTATAATTTGTACTGTTAAGCATAATAAGAAGTTTTTTGTAATTACTAAAACAATAAGTCTAGCTACTGTATTTATTACATTAAAAATAGAATAATTGATACTGTTATAGTAAGCTTTTTGGTCTGCTTCTAATATAGATCTCTTATATGCAAATAAGTAAGAGCTTACTGTGTTTAGCAACATTAAAATATAAATAGGCACTAAATCCGGAATTTCCACATCAGATTTAACTATATATGGCAAAAATGGAATTAATATCGTCCCTACGACAAATATTCCTAAAGCTATTCCGCGATACATAGAAGAATAAAATTTCATAAAAGTTTTAATTTTCTCTGTTTGTTTCTGTGCTAATGGTTTATATAATAAGAATATAATAGATGAGCCAACACCTAATTCCATTAATGATAGCACAGAAAAGATGTTAGTAAATAATCCATTTACTCCTAAATAAGTAACTCCTAAAATTTGTATAAAAATTGTTCTATATATAAATGATAATACTGTTTCTACAATTTTCTGAACAAATGAAAATATAGAATTTATGGCTGCATTTTTTACTCTCACAATTTTCTCCTTATATTAATGATTTTATTCTTGTTGTATAAAGTTTTAATCTGTTCACAATTTTTTGCATTATAGTTCTTTTTTCTGGTTTTACTTCTATTACAGTATTAGGGCTTTGCTTGTATCCAAACTCATTCAAATTAATCTTCAAATTATACTTCTTCATAATTGGAGTTACAGTATCTAAAATCCACTTTCCTCGATGCACTACTCCTCCCCAATCATAATTAAATATTAATTTTCTTCCTTCTATAAGAGAATAAAATTCGTCTTTATATCTTCTACTTCTAATACTGCCTAATAATTCCCAGTCCCATGGACTCTCATGATTTCTTATAAATTTAATTAATCTTTCTCTTCTCCATATTGCTGCTTGGCAATTAAATCTGTACTCACCATTTCTTGGTCTTAGCTCGAAATCTTCGTACTTTTCACTTGGGATATTTTCTCCTCTAGTTCTCCAAAAAGAAAATACAGCAATATTTTTGTTCTCATCCATCCATGACATGCACTGATTTATTTTCTCCTGGTCTACTTGACTTTTTAGGAAAAAATCATCTAATAAAATAATAACATATTCAGTTGAAATCCTATGTAGAGTATCTTTCATTCTTTTTCCCCAAGCTACTGTTTCATTTGGTTTATATAAGTTAAATGTTCTTATATCCAAACCTTCCATTTTAAAGCTTTTAGATTCTGTATTTAGTACAATTGGATATTGAATATCTTTCCAATTATCTTTTAAGCAAGTGAAAAATGGCGTCCATAACGACTCATATTTATCACAAGAACAAACCACAACTGTGCATCTAGAATTCACATTCTTTTTTAGCGGTTCTGCTATATCATTTATTCTACTTTTATATGAAGGTATTTTTTCTTGTAATTCTTTCTTTATATCATCTTTTCTTTCTTCAATCCACTTAAAAGCTGAAACTAAATCATTCTCTTCTCTTAAATTTTGAACTGGAATAACATAGTTCTCATAAGTTCCAAATAAGTCTTTTGCAATTCCTCTTGCTTTTACACTATATCCTACTACTAGTGTAGGTACACAGTTTGAATATGCCGCTATTGTTGCATGAGTTCTAGCTCCTACAAAGACTTTACATTTTGATATAATATATTTAATATTTTCAGCTTTCATTTCTGGCACAAGAATTATTCTATCCTTATACTCCGAAAAGTC
>CALXYR010000033.1 GCA_944393025.1 uncultured Clostridia bacterium
AGAACTTGCAGATTTAATGGAAGTTATTAGTGCAATAATAAAATTAAGAAATATTTCATTAGAAGATGTTGAGAAAGGTAGAAAAATAAAAAATAATAAAAAAGGAAAATTTGAAAATAAAGTATATTTAATAGATGTTGAACAAGAATATGCTGATGAAAGAGAAGAAAATGAATTAAAGAAAGAGTGGAGAAAAAATAAGTAAGGAGATATACATTAAGATTTGAGAAAACTGAAAGAAATTATCATAGTAAAATTAGATGATTATGTAGAAACTATTAATCGTGAAAACTGGTATTTGTGCAAAAAATATTATCTAGCGGGACTAAAAGATGGAATTAATTTAAAAGAAGAAATTAAATAAGATTGGAAAGCAAGTATAGAATGAAATAAAATCAAAAAGTTAGACATTCTATGCTTGTTTTTTGTTAAAAAGGAGTCTTCTGATTGTCTACTCTAAAATAAAAGAGTCTACCGCTAAAAGCCACGCTTTTAGGTAGTTTGCAGGAGCCTAAGTAGACTCCCTGATCCTGCAAAAAAATTTTTAAAAGTATTTACTTTTAATTATTGTGGTGATAAACTATTTATAGATTATTAATAGTATAAAAAAGGTTTTTTATGAAATATAATATAAATAAAAAAAAGAAAATTTGTGAAGAGATAAAAGGAATGGGATATATTGAATTTGAAAGCTTGAGAGATAATAATAAAAAGAATAAAAACATTCCAATTAGAAATTCAAAGTATTTAGAAACCATCTCTTATGAAGAATTAAAGGATTTACTAGATAATGATTATATAATATCTTTATTAAAAAAAAGAAACAAAATAAGAATATTTGAATCTAATCCAACTAACTTAATTAGTAAATATAGATATGATGTGTTTATTAAATATTATTATGTGAAAAGTTATTTAGAAAAACATGATTACATGTTAGCCAAAAAAATATATATAAATCACATTAAATCTTTTAATAATTTTTTAGAGCCGGATGGAAAAAAAAGTGGAGCTGATGCATTTATAAAAAGATTTGATATTTTAATAAATAATATAAAAGAAAGCGGAATAGATAAAACAATTATTCCAATAACAAGAAATGGAGAAATTATAGACCGGGGCTCATAGATTATCAGTCGCTTTATATCTAAAATTAAAAATCAAATTTGCAATATTTGATTTATTAGATGCAAACTATAACAGAGATTTTTTTATAAAGAGGGGATTTGATATTAAATATGCAGAAATAATTGATAAGGAAGTGGTTGATAAAATAAAATGAAAAAAGAAGATATAGATGTTTTTGATGAAAATGAAAAATACAAAATCTTAAAGTAGAAAGGAATAGCAATAAATGAAGATATATTATGCTGCGCCATTATTTAATGATATGGAATTAAATAAAAATGAAAGAATGAAAAGATGGTTAGAAAGTAAAGGATATTTTGTGTATTTGCCACAAGATGAAGCTGGACTAGCTTATGAAAAGATTGATGATAATAATAAGATGCAAATTAATAAAAAAATTTTTGAAAGTGATGTTAAGTGTATAAAAAAATCCGATTTATTAATCTTTGATTTAAATGGAAGAGTACCAGATGAAGGTGGATGTGTCGAGCTTGGAATGGCATATGCTTGGGGAATTAAGTGTATAGGATTCAAAACTGATACTAGAGCTTTAGATTATACTGGAGATGATAATTTAATGATTGAAGGATGTATGAATTTTAAAATTGCTAGAAATTTAGAAGAGCTAGAAAAAATGTTAAAAGAAATAGCTATGGAGATTAATTAGTATGGGAAGAATAATTGTTATAGATGGTACATCAAATGCAGGAAAAACAACATTATGTGAGAATTTACAAAAAAATATAGAAAACGTTATAATTATTCCCGGTGCTAGTACTTTTGTAAAACAACATCAAGACAGGTATCCTAATATTCCACCAATTCCGAAAACCATAGAAGAAGAAAAGATTAATCAAGCATTCTTTTTCAAATTAGAATTAGATAGACTAATAGAAGCGATTAAATTATTAAAAAATAATGTGGATGTTTTTATGGATAGAAGTGTACTAGAAATATTGTCTGTTGCATATTCTTTTGAAAGTATAAACAATTGGCCAGGTATTTATTCAAATGCACAAGCTTTATATAATAGATTTGTTGCTTTGATAAAAGAAAGGGGATTAAGATTTCCAGATTCATATATATGGTTACAAGCAAGTCCAGAAGAAGTAATAAGAAGAAATACGATTAGACAAAGAGATAGAGGACAAAAATTATCTGAAAATGAATGGGTAAATTCTAAATTAATTATGAAGCAAATTGAATTTTTTGAGAAGCTTTGTAATTTGGATAAACAAAATAAATTTAAAATGATTAATACAAATAATAAAACAAAAGAAGATGTTTTAAATGAAGTCAGTGGATTTTTAAGATTAAAAAGAAAGGAAATAGAAATAAACGATGATTGATTTGCATTCACATACAACAAATTCAGATGGAACATGGAGTACAAAGGAGTTACTTGAAAAGGCACAAAGTTTAAATTTAGAAGCATTTTCTATAACTGATCACGATACAGCTAAATCATATATTGAAATGGAACAAAATGATGAACTTAAGAATATTTACAAAGGAAAATTAATTATTGGAGCTGAATTAAACTGTACATTCAATGGGGTAAAAATCGAAGTTTTAGCATATGATTTCGACTTACATTCAGTACAAAGCTGGTTGGAAGATTATTATAGCGAGGAAAAAAATAAAAACAGATTAATTGATGAGTTTAAAGATTTAGTTAAAATATGTAATGAACAAGATATAAAAATAGAAAATAACTTAAAATATAATCCGGAAATAGAATATCCAGTAGATGTTATCTATGATAGTATTATTAAATTTCCACAAAATAAAAAGTTTTTTACAAATGAGCAATGGAATGACTGTGGAGTATTTTTTAGAACATGTACGGTAGATAAAAATTTTCCATTATATAGAGATTTTACTAACCAAATGCCAACACTCGAGTTTATAAAAGAGCTTATACATAAATATAATGGTAAGATTTTTCTAGCGCATTTGTATAAATATAATTTGAGTAACCATATTAATTTCTTAAATAAAATAATAGATGAAACTTTAATAGATGGTATAGAAGTGTATCATAGTTCTTTTTCGCAAGAACAAATAGATACATTGCATAATTATTGTAAAGACAAGAAATTATTAATGTCTGGAGGTTCTGATTGTCATGGGGATAAAAAGAAAGATAGAAAATTAGGAATTGGCTATGGAAATTTAAATATCGACAAAAAAATAATTGAAGATTGGAATTTAAATTAATATTTTTTGACCAGTCTTACTTTTTGCAGGTGATATTAGCGTGGAGTTTTAATTTTTTCTTTTAAAAAGAATGACCTAATCGGACCAATTCCAGTAAACATAATGGAAAAAATGAGAGCAAAATAATCTTTTAAATAAATTTTAAATCTTTCTTTACTTACTATTATTAAATTTAAAGTATAATTAACAAAGCAAAATATGAAATAACTACATATTGCAAGTATTAATAATTTTAAATTTAACATGACAATAGGGTAAATAAATGAATATATTAAAAATATCGGCATAAATATCCAAACAAAAGTAGCTCTTAGCTCATGAAACAGCCAAATAATACCATATTTTGTGATTTTATAATCTTTTTTTATGTCCTTTAGTGATTTAAAAGGATGTGATGCTGTTTTAAACCAAACAGCATTTTGATTTATTTGAACCGATAGTTTTTCAGGATTTTCTGAATTATCCATTGATGTTAAAGGGATTATATTTATACCATTATTAAAAAGTAATCCGGTAAGATATATATCTTCACACCATACATTACTCGAAAAACCATTTATTTTAGTAATATAGTCGGCTCTTATGGTAAGACCGTGACCAACCACATGAGAATACAATAATTTTGATAATTTATTATTTATTAAACCATTTCTTAATTCAAATGCAGTTTGATACATTGCAAAACCTTTCATAATAAAATTCTGTTTATTATAATTTAGATAATAATTACTATATTGTTGAAGAACTTTAGGGTAATTATATTTTAGTATTTTAGATATAAGTTCAGAAAAGGTACTAGTGTCTGGTAGGCTATCTGCATTATATATAGAGAAATAAATTTTATTATGTGTAAGATTAGAGGCTGATAATATTTTATCTATTCCATGATTTAATTGATCAGCCATAAATCCACTTTTCTTAGGATAATTTATTATATGAATATTTACACATTTTATTATATCTAATTTCATTAAATATTCATATGTAGTTTCTTTTAAGTTATTTTCGTATTTTTCTTTATCAGTGGTAATAACATAAATATTAATATTTTTCATATTTTTTGTAATTTTATTAAAATGCTCTAAAGTCTCTTTAATTATATTTACTTCCTTATAACAAGGAATCAGAATATTTATTTGCAAGTCTTCATTATATAACTGAATATCGGATTTATTTTTCTTTGTTAGTATCTTTACAAATTTAAGTATATTATAGAGTATAGTAAATATTTCTAAAAAAATAATTATATAGAATAGCTGTAGCATATTTCCTCCCAATATTTTTGATTTAATTATATGTTAAATATATAATTAAATCAATAATTAGTCAAAAATAATTAATGTATTTCTGAATAAATAGTACTATTAAAATTTATAAAAACTTGTATATGATCAAGAAAATGTGATATAATATACATATAATGGTCAAAAAAATGTGATTAAAAGTACAATTATTGATCAAGAAAATGTGATTTAACATTGTCCACATGTGCAAAATTGCTTTGCAATTATTGCACGTAACAAGGTAAATTAACCTTGTTGTATAGGAAGAAGCGTTATAAATACTGAAATATTAAATAAAAAGTCGATTTTTCCTATACAATAAAAAAGTAAGGAGCTGATAATATGTATAGAAAAATTATAACAGAATTGAAAGAATGGAAAGATAAAAAAGATAGGTTACCACTTATTTTAAAAGGAGCAAGACAAGTGGGAAAAACTTGGATTTTGCAAGAATTTGGCAAAGAATACTTTGATGATGTTTTATATATAAATTTTGAAAATGCAGGAAATATATCAAACTTATTTGAGGGGAACATAGAACCAAATAGAATTATAGAATATTTATCAGCGCTTAATCATAAAAAAATAGAACCTGAAAAAACATTAATAATATTTGATGAAATTCAAGAGTTGCCAAGAGCACTTACATCTTTAAAATATTTTGCAGAAGAAATGCCGGAATATGCAATATGTTGCGCAGGAAGCTTACTTGGAGTGTTTCTACATGATCAAGTTTCTTTTCCAGTTGGTAAAGTTGATTTTTTAGAGTTACAACCATTGGACTTTGAAGAGTTTTTAATTGCAAATGGAGAAAAAACTCTAATTGATGTAATTAGAAAAAATAAATTAGAACAATTACCAGATTTAATAACAGATAGATTAAAAGACTACTTAAAAAAATATTTTGTTATAGGTGGAATGCCAAGAGCAGTAAAAACTTGGATTGAAGAAAAAGATTTTGAACTTGTAGAGAATGTACAAAAAGGTATTTTGGAGGCATATGAAAGAGATTTTTCAAAACATACAGATAACAGTACAGCAACAAAGATACAATATGTTTGGAATAGTATACCATCACAATTAGCAAAAGAAAATAGAAAATTTATATATGGTGTTGTAAAAGATGGTGCAAGGGCGAGAGAGTATGAAAATTCTATTAATTGGTTGAAAGACACAGGTTTAATAAGAGTAGTAAACAGAGTAAAATGTGGTGATAAACAACCTTTAAAAGCTTATGAAGATATAAAATCTTTTAAAATATATTTGCTTGATGTTGGATTATTAAGAGTGCTATGTGAATTACCTTATGAAACCATAATAGATAAGGATTCAATATATAATGAATTTAATGGTTTACTTACAGAGCAATTTGTACTTCAAGAATTAGGAAATATTAAGAAAGTAAATACTATATATTATTGGTCAAATGAATTTCAAAGTGAAGTGGATTTTGTATTTGCATATAAAAATTTAATAATACCTGTTGAAGCAAAAGCAGGAGTTAATGTTAAAGCTCAAAGTCTAAAAGTGTATATGAAAGAATATAATCCTAAATTTGCTATAAGATATTCTTTGTTAAATATAAAGTTTGATAATAAGATTTTAAATATTCCACTATATGCTATTTGGAATACTGAAAATTATATAAAAGAAATAAATTAAAGAATATAGTGATAAAACTTTAAAATTTGATTTGAAAGTAGATGCTGAAAAATTGATATAAATTAAAACACACAAATATATAAATGTTTAAAAACAATTTATTGGTAAAAGTGTGATTTTTAAAAATTAATATATAACTATCCCCACATTTAAAGTTTTTACCCCCGTATGCACAACTGAAATGATATCATTTGCAAGAGCAAATACATATTTTGAACAATTAAATACTTGCCTTATAGGATTAAGTGTTGATTCGAATGCATCACATCTTGCATGGGTATATGATATTTATTGCAGAACAGGAATAAAAATTCCATTTCCAATAATTGCAGACAGAAATGGTGAAATAGCAAGAAGATATGGAATGATTTCAAATAATGTAAGTAACACAGAAACAGTTAGAAATGTATATATTATAGATGATAAAGGTGTAGTAAGACTAATTTTAATTTACCCTATGAATGTAGGAAGATGTATACCTGAAATTTTAAGAACTGTTCAAGCACTTCAAATAGCAGATTTAAATAAAGCAGCTACACCAGCAAATTGGATTCCATGTGAGCCTTTAATAGTACCAATTCCTCAAAATTTTGATGATTTATTAACTAGAAAAAATGAGATAAATAAAAATAGAAATGGTATAAATTGGTATTTGAGTTTTAAACAACCAGAAAATTGTACACTATTAGATGAGAAAAATGATGATGAGTGCTAAAATTTAATTGTTAAATTAAAAAACTTAATAAATTCAATAAAAATAGCCATACTATTATCATAAAGGAGGCTATTTTTTATGGAAAAAAATCAAAAAATAAATTGCACAGTTACTAGCTGTAAATATAATGATTTAGGATGTCAAACATGCAAATTAGAACAAATAATTGTAACACCAATTATTGGATGCAATACAAAACAATCTGATGAATCTATGTGTAGCAGTTATAGAAATGCAAAAAAATAGGAAAAATATGAAATAATATTGTGTTAATAGAGAAAATGGTGTATAATTTTAATAGAGTTTTGTTGAATAACATTGGTAATAATTTACCATATCAAAACTCAAAACTATTTTTTCACAATGTGAAAGGAGAATTTATTTATGTCCAAAATCTTTGTGCTTAGAATTAATTCTTTAGTTTCTTCTGTAGACAGCACTTTGCGGTTCGGAGCAGATAATGAAGTTATAATACCTCTTGCTGTCATTGATGAACTGCAAAACTATAATGGAAGACCAGAAAAGAAAAAAGTAGCTAATAGTATTTTAACTTATCTTGAAACATTTAACATTAATAAGCTTATAACTGAAGGGGTTGTACAAGAGAATGGAAGTAAGTTAAAAATTGAAAGAAATCATCATGATATTCCAATAGAAATGGATGGAATAACAGAAATTGACAGAAGGATATTCCAAGTATGCATTGGACTGAAAAAAGAAAGAAGTTCTAAAGAGGTAATTTTAGTTTCAAAAAATAAAGCAATTAGAATAAAAGCTAAGGCATTAGGAATAAAAGCAGAAGATTTTAGAGATGATCTTTTTCCAACTCCTGATGAACAATATATGGGTAGAGTTTTTGCTGAGACTAAATCGGATGCAATATCTAGATTTTGGAAAAACGGTTGTATTGATGTTTCAGACATTTTAAATCCAGAAATTGCATGGATACAAAATATGTTTATTGAAATGCAAGCTATAGAAAATGGGCAAAGAGCTATTGGGCGATATGAAGATGGAAAAATTGTTCCTTTAGTTTTTGAAGGAAACAATTATCCTTATGGTATAATGGCTAAAAATTCTGGACAAAGAATGCTTATGGAATGTTTGCTTATGGATTGGCAAAAAGCTCCACTTGTAATTGCAAAAGGTGGTGCTGGTACCGGAAAAACATATTGTTCCTTGGCGGCTGCTCTTCAGGGAATCGATGATCAAAGATACTCTAGAATTCTTGTTGCTACACCATCTGAAACAGTAGGAAATGAAAAGCTTGGATTTTTACCAGGTGATGTGAAGGATAAAATTTCTCCATATTTAGGAGGAATTAGAGATAATTTATCTATTCTAATAAATGGTAAAAATAATAAGCAAAAAGGGAAAGACCAAACTGAGGACGGAAAGTATTATTTTGAAACAGGAATTATTCAAGTTCAACCTATTGGTTTTTTAAGAGGAAGAACAATTGTAAATTCTATTTTCATCATTGACGAAACGCAAAATATTGATCCAGGAGATATTAAATCTATTGTCACAAGAGCAGCAGAAGGTTCAAAGTTTATTTTTTTAGGAGACCCTACACAAGTGGATAATCCTAAGCTGAATGAAAGATATAATGGTTTAGTATACATTTCTGAAAAATTTAAGGGAAATCCACTTTGTTGGCAAATTTCTCTTAGAAATGAAGAATCAGTAAGAAGTGAGCTTAGTACAATAGCAAACAAAATTCTTTAAATTTCACTATTTGATTTAATTAGTTTAAAGGTGGCATAATATGCCACCTTTATTAAAAACTTGACAAAAATTAATATTAGAAATAAAATAGCTATTATAAAAACAAAAGGAGGAATTTTTATGCCATTAGTAACAACAAAAGACATGTTTGAAAAATCAATGAAAGAAAAATTTGCAATAGGAGCATTTAATGTAAATAACATGGAAATTATACAGGGAATAGTAGATGCAGCAGCTAGTCAAAATTCACCAGTTATTTTACAAGCATCGTCTAGTGCTATAAAATATGCAAGAATAGGGTATTTAAGAAAAATGGTTGAAGCAGCTTTAGACGAATATGATATACCAATAGCATTACATTTAGACCATGGTCCAGATTTTGAAACTTGCAAAATGTGTATAGATAATGGATTTTCTTCAGTTATGATAGATGGATCTAAATATGATTTTGAAGAAAATATTGATTTAACTAAAAAAGTAGTAGAATATGCACATTCAAAAGGTGTAGTAGTAGAAGCAGAACTTGGAAAATTAGCTGGAATAGAAGACGACATAAATGTATCAGCATCAGATGCAATGTATACAGATCCAGAACAAGCAAAAGAATTTGTAGAAAGAACAGGATGTGATTCTTTAGCAATTGCTATAGGTACAAGCCATGGTGCCTACAAATTTAAAGGAGAGGCAAAATTAAGATTTGATATTTTACAGAAAGTTAAAGAAAAAATACCTAATACTCCAATTGTTCTTCATGGAGCTTCTACAGTTATACCAGAGCTTGTAGAAATATGCAATAAATATGGTGGAAATATACCAGGAGCAAAAGGAGTACCAGATGAAATGTTACATGAGGCAAGTCTATCAGGAGTATCAAAAATAAATGTAGATACAGATTTGAGACTTGCTATGACAGCAGCAATAAGAAAGATATTTGCAGAAGATCCATCTAAATTTGATCCAAGAGCTTATTTGACACCAGCAAGAGAATTAATAAAACAAACAGTAGAGCATAAAATAAAAAATGTATTTGGTTCATGCAATAAAGCTTAAAATGTATAGTATGAAGAAACTTAAACTTGTTGTATAGTTAAAACTTGTGCAATTAAAGAATCTGAGTATATTAGATATTTTATATAAGATACATCTAATTTATTCAGATTTTTTATTGTATAGGAAAAATCGACTTTTTTCTTGATATTTAAGTATCTTTAACGATTTTTTCTATACAACAAGGTTAGGCATCCTTAGACTGTCCGAGCGAAGCGAGTGACATGTATTTCGCACTTGCTTCAGAGGCATACTTGGCGAAATGCCTTTCTTATTGTATAGGAAAAATGTTAAACAATTATATATTATTTTTTAAACTCATTTGTTTTCTGATTCTAATTTCAGCATCTCTTTTGGCAATATCTTGTCTTTTATCATAAAGTTTTTTGCCTTTACCAATACCAAGTTCTATTTTTAAAAAATTACCATTAAAATATAAAGAAATTGGTACTAAAGATAATCCTTTTTTTTTATTATGTTCAGTTAATTTGTTTATTTCCCTTTGTGTTAAAAGTAATTTTCTTGTCCTTAAAGGATCTTTATTATATATATTTCCATGTTCATATGGACTAATATGCATACCATAGATAAATATTTCACCATTTTTTATATTAGCATAACTATCTTTTAAATTGACTTTACCATTTCTTATGGATTTTATTTCAGTGCCTGTAAGTACTATACCTGCTTCATATGTATCTTGTATTGAGTAATTATGCTTAGCGGTTGGATTATTTGCTATTGTTTTTTTCAAATTTTAAACCTCACAATTCTAATAGTATTTTTTAATATATTAATTATATCAAAATAATATTTGTGTGTAAAGAAAAATAGCTAGTAAAATTATACTAGCTATAAATATTAATTATATTATTCATCATCAGAGTCAATATATAAATCATTTCCATTTTTTTGCTTCATATATGACCAAATTAGAACTCCTATTGCAACAGCAGTTATAGCAACTATAATCCAAGACCAAGTATTTGTTGACATACCAGCTACTGTAATTTCATCTGTTGAAGTTCTAGTAGCAGTATAATTATTAGTAGTATTTGCTATACCAGCCATCATAGAATTACTAGTGTCTTTCATACCATCCTTTATATCTGTAACAACATTTTCTGTTCCATGTTCAACAGTATTTAGTCCACCTTTTATCCCATTTGATATCATGCTTCCTGTATTTTCTATTACATTTTCTGTTCCACCTACAAAGTTTCTAATATTATTAACTGTGTTGTCCATAGCAGAAACAGAAAGTGATATAGAAATAAGTAATATCATAATAACAGAAGCTATTAATAACTTTGTTTTCATAAATACCTCCTTAAATGCATTTAACTTTTAAAATCTTTATTTGAAAATATGATTTCTATTATATTATTATCTTATTTGAGACAAAATATACAAAAATAAGAACAAATAAGAAAAATCTTTGATTTTTTACAATAAGAAAAGTGGCTTAGTCACATGAGCGTATTTGCGAAAAAATGCACATGTAACTAAGCCACTTTATATATAATTTTAAATTAAGATTTTAATCTAATTAAAATTGCAATTGCAAGTAATATAATAACAACTCCTACAGTTATTACCAAAATATTCAATATATTAGAAAAACTCATATCTTCTTGCTCAATACTACTAACATCAGAAGGTGCAGCTGTTCCACCAATAGTATCATCACTAGGAATATTATCAGTAGAATCAGTATTTTCAACTAAATTGGTTTCATTTTCATTTACAGAATTTTCAGTGTCATTTAATAAATTCATATTAATTTCTGTAGCAAAACAAATATTTGAAAAAATAAATAATAACATGATAAATATAGCTAAAATTTTTAAACTTTTTAACATTTACATACCTCCATTAAATGTTTTATTCTTCTGTACTATATAATCATACACAAAAAATGAAAAAAAGTCTAGTATATTTTTAAAATATTTTGTTAATTTAACTAATTTATAAGCTAAAACTATTATAAATATATTTTCATTATTTTAAAAAAATACTTGTCAAACATATAACTTAATTATATAATGGTGCACAGTAAATAGTTAGAAAAATTAACATTAAAGTAAATTTATAAATTAAAAGTTTATATTAATTTAATATGGAGGAAAAGATGAATAACTTAAATGGCTTAACTCGGAGATGAGGTAAAAGAAAGAATAGAATATGGAAAAGTAAATAAATCAAATACAAATAATTTAAAATCAAATTGGCAAATTATAAAAGACAATGTATTTACATTATTTAATCTATTTAATTTAATAATTGCTGTAAGCTTAGCATGTGTGCATGCATATACTAATATGGTATTTATTCTAATAATTATTGTTAATGTTTTGATTGGAATAATACAGGAAATACATGGAAAAAATTTAGTAAAAAAATTATCTATTTTAACAACAGCTAAAACAAAAGTTATAAGAGATGGAAAAGAAGAAGAAATAAATATAGATGAAATTGTTTTAGATGATGTTATTTTATTACAACAAGGAGATCAAATACCATCTGACTCATATATATTAGAAGGTGAAATAGAAGTTAATGAGTCTTTACTTACAGGTGAATCTGATACAATATTAAAACAAAAGAATTCAAAACTTCTTTCCGGAAGTTATGTAATAAGTGGAAAATGTTATGCAAAAATAGAAAAGGTAGGAGATGACAATTTTGCAAATCAAATAATTAATGCAACAAAAAAGCATAAACAAGTAAATTCTGAACTTTTAAATTCGATGAAAAAAGTTACAAACTTTACAAGTTTTGTAATAATACCAGTTGGTGTTATATTATTTGTACAAGCATATATGTTTAGAGCAAATGATTTACAACAATCAGTAGTTGCAACTGCTGCAGCACTTTTAGGAATGCTTCCAAAAGGGTTTGTATTATTAACAAGTATTGCACTGGAATCTGGAGTAATTAAACTTGCAAAAAAGAAAGTATTAGTGCAAGATTTATATAGTGTAGAAACATTAGCACATGTTGATACATTATGTTTAGATAAAACTGGAACTATAACAGAAGGTAAAATGAAAGTAATTGATATAGAAAAATATAATGAAGAATTATTACCAGATACCATAGAAAATATAATGAATTCTTATGTAAAAGTAACAGATGATAGTAATGCAACTTTTATAGCTTTGAAAAATTACTTTAAAGGTGAAGCAAAATATGAAAAATTAAGTGATATATCTTTTTCTTCTGAAAGAAAATGGAGCAGTGTTACTTTTAAAGATATAGGAACAATTATAGTTGGAGCCCCAGAAAAACTAATTATTAAAGCGAATATAGAACTACCAAAGATTATTTTAGATGCACAAAAAGATGGAAAAAGAGTATTATGTATAGCATATACAAAAGAACACTTAAAATCAGATGAGTTACCAAATTTAACAATAATTTCATCAATTGTACTTGCTGATCCATTAAGAAAAAATGCAAAAGAAATGCTAGGGTATTTTAAAACACAAGCAGTAGATATAAAAATAATTTCAGGAGATAATCCAGTTACAGTATCTACAATAGCTAAAATGGCTGGACTTCAGGAATATGAATCATATATAGATTTATCTACATTAAAGTCAGATGATGAAATAATAGATATAGTAGATAAATACAGTATATTTGCAAGAGTACTACCACATCAAAAAAGTATAATAGTAAAAGCACTTCAAGCTAAAGGGCATCAAGTAGCAATGACTGGAGATGGAGTAAATGATGTTATTGCCTTAAGAGAAGCTGACCTAAGTATTACTTTACCAGAAGCAAATGATGCAGCAAAGCAAGTATCTCAAATTGTAATGCTTAATGAAGATTTTAGTGTATTAAAAGATGTATTAATGGAGGGAAGAAGAGTTGTAAATAATCTTACTAGTGTAGCAAGAATATTTTTTATAAAAACAATATATTCAATATTAGTTTCAATATTTTGTATATTAACAAATACAGCATTTCCATTTATTCCAATACAAATAACATTAATAGATTTAGCAATAGAAGCATATACATCATTTTTTATATCTTTTGAACCAAATGGAAAGCCAGTTCAAGGAATTTTTCTACACACAGTTTTGCGAAATGCAATACCATTTGCATTAGTAATAACTCTTAATATAATAGTTTTAACATTTTTAGCGCCAGTACTTGGAATTGCACAAAATTCACTTGTAACTATAATGTATTTATTAATAGGATTTGTAAGTATACTAGCAGTACTTGAGGTTTGCATACCATTTAACAAATTACATATCTTTTTATTTAGTACAACATTTTTAGGATTTTTTATAGCAGTATATCTATTTAGAAATTTATTACACATAGCTAATATTAATAAATATGAATTAATGTTATTTATTGTATTTGCTATTATAAGTACAATCGTACTTACAATAAAGCAAAGGATTTATAAGAAAAGTGGCTTCGCCCAATGAGCGTTTTGCTCCGCAAATACGCTCAGCCCAAGGAAACTTAACCTTGTTGTATAGCAAAAATCTTTGATTTTTCCTATACAATAAGAAAAGTGGCTTCGCCCAATGAGCGTTTTGCTCTACAAATACGCTCAGACCAAGGAAACTTAACCTTGTTGTATAGCAAAAATCTTTGATTTTTCCTATACAATAAGAAAAGTGGCTTCGCCCAAT
>CALXYR010000034.1 GCA_944393025.1 uncultured Clostridia bacterium
TAAATATTAAAGAAGAATTAGATTTTTGTAAAAGTAAGAATTTAGATGTACTTATTGAGGTAAAACGTAAAGAAGAACTAGTTAACTCTGTTAATAAACTTAAAACACATGGATATTTATTCTAAACTAAATTGCAGGATCAGGGAGTCTACTTAGGCTCCCGATAACTGCCTAAAAGCGGGGCTTTTAGCGGTGGACTCTTTTGTTTTAGAGTAGACTATCGGACGACTCTTTTTTTATTAAAAAACAAGCATAAAATGCCTAACTTTTTGATTTTAGTTCATTCTATACTTGCTTCTTCTTTTCCTATCCAAAGTAATATCACCTCCACTTGGTGTGTGATATTAACTCTGTTTGAAATTTTATGCAAGTCCTTTCTTAAAAAATATTTGTATACAAGCTAGTCCAATCGAAATTACTATAATCTCTGTCATTTTTTAACCTGTAATTCTTATTATATATTTTATCTTTATTTATTATATCTTTAACATTTTTATTAATAGGTTCATCACTTATTTGTTTAGGGGTATTAACATACTTGTTAATAGGTATAATTTTTCTTAATGCTATTTCTTTTGAATTTTATTTGTATATTATTTTGACTATTATATATCCTTTTTTCTTTAATGAATTAATAATTCTTGATGCTTGTACATTACAGATATTTAGTAAATTACTAATATATGTGTTTGATATCGTACAATCATTTTCTTTGCTTAAAGATAAAATCATTGAATATATCATTTTTTCTTTATCATTTAATTTTTTGTCTGTCAATACTTCATAAGGTATCCATATTCCTTTAAATTCTTTTAATACTCCTTTTTCTTTCCAAGCGAGTGCCTCACATTCGCTTTCTAAGCCATTTTTATTCTACATTTGGCAAATGTATCGTATAATATAACATTTTTAAAATTTGACTATTTTTTTATACTGAAAATTTAAGCAATATCAAGCTTTTTTATATTTTTAGGTTGAAAAAGAATTGTTATTTGGCTAGGCGAGCAAGTTTGAAATCAATGAGGCGTGCTCGTGCACGTTGATTTGATTTCAAACGTAGTCTCAACAACGCCAAATGGCAATTATCTTTCAACCTTCCCCAAATTGTAAGACTTTACGGGGGTAAAATCTCCTGGGTGTGAAAATAATACTACCCATCTTCCTTTATAATCATTTAATGATATATTCCCCATAGTTGTTGTAGCTTCAAATTCAGGTGCCATTTGTCCTATTTTTACATTTCCATTCATCATCAATTCATAATCCATAAAATATAACTCCTTTCAAGTTTTTATACAAAACTAAAACTTTTGTATATTTTATGATTTGATTTAAAATAATGTTCCCTAATGCAACTATTTTATTGTATAGGAAACATATATTTTTTATTATAAATTATTGTTATTTTATATAATTTATAGTAAAATTGTCTATAATAAATTATGAAAGGAGAAAATTTATGGATAAATATAAATGTATTGCATGTGGATATATATATGATGATGCAGTAGAAGAAATAAAATTTGTAGACTTACCAGAAGATTGGGTTTGCCCATTGTGCGGTGTACCAAAAAGTTCTTTTGTAAAAGTAGAAGAATAAAATTTAATATCATTAAAATATGTTATTAAAGTGAGTATAATGAAGTGAACCCAAATTATTAGGCAAAAAATTTAATAAAGAGGGTTCATTTCAAATTGTACTGAATTTACTTTCTTTTTCTTCTTTGTATATGATATGAAACTTCTTCTAAAATTGCATCTGGAAGTATTTTAGAAAAAAATCTTACACTTTTATTTAATGCACCTGGAATAATAATAAGCTTTCCTTTTAGAGATTTATCTATTCCATATTTTGCTACTTTCTCACTTGACATGCTTGGTGCTTTAAATACCACATTTGCCACATTATTAAAATTTGTATTAACAGGTCCTGGGCATAATATACTCATTTTAACATTTGACTTATTTTTCTTTAATTCTTTGTTTATTGCTCTTGTTAATCTAATAACATATGCTTTTGAAGCATAATATGCAGCCATTAGTGGTCCTGGTTCCATTCCTGCTATTGATGCAACATTTAATATATGTCCTCTATTTTTATTTACCATATCTTTTAAATATAACTTAGTTAATACATGAACTGCAGTAATATTTGTATTTATTAAATTTATTTCTTTTTCTAAGTCTGTATTTATGAATTCTCCAAATTCACCAAATCCTGCATTATTAATTAAAAAATCAATATTTATATTTTTAGTTTCTTCATATAAATCTTTGCAATTTTGCTGTTTGCTTAAATCTTTTTCTATAATAATAATTTCTTTAGGTTTATTTGTATTATTTTCTTTTAGTTCTTGACTTAAACTTTCTAATTTTTCTTTGTTTCTAGCGACTAAAATAAGGTTATAATTAAATTTTTCATACAAATATCTTGCCATATCTCTTCCTATACCAGAAGATGCTCCAGTAATTAAAGCCCACATCTTACCTATCTCCTTTTTGTAAAATATCTAAATTCTATTAAACAATGGCTCAATATTTTCTAATTTTACTCCAACTTTAGCTTCAATTAAATTCCATGTTTTTCTTTCTATATTTAAGTATTTACGAATTTTTTCGCAAGCTGTTGGCATAAATGGCTCAAAAATATTAGATAAATTGGCTATTATAACTGAACATGTATAAATTGTATTATTAAATTCTTCTATGTTTTCTTTTTTCTGTATCCATGGTTTTTGTTCATCATAATATTTATTAGCTATTTCTACTAATTCCATAGCTTTATTTGTTGCTTCTTTAAATTCTAATTTTTCTATATTTTCTCCAACAATCTTATATGTTTCTTCTATTTTATTTTTAATATTTTCATCTAATTTTCCATTTGGAATTTCTTCTAGTTCTTTAAATTTCAAAGTTCTGTTTACTAAATTTCCAAATTTATTTAATAGTTCACCATTATTAGTAGCAATTAAAGCTTCTTCTGTAAAATTAGAATCTTTTTTTTCTGGTCCATTATTTATTAAGTGAAAACGCAAACTGTCCACGCTATATTTTTGAACTAAATCTATTGCTGGAACTCCATTTCCTTTACTTTTAGAGATTTTTTCATCATTAATATTCAAATATTCTGAAGAAACAATTGTATTTACTAAATGATAATTTTCTTTCATTGCTAAAAGAAGACTATTAAATATTATACTATGAAATACTATGTTATCTTTTCCATGAACCATATAAATAGTTGGATTGTATTCTTCTTTCCAAAATCTTTCCCAATTTTCACCTATTTCTTCGCATTTTTTCATTGTTGCTGTAATATATCCAAGAACTGCTTCTATCCATACATACATTTTTTTTGTTTCATATTCTGGAAGTGGTATATCTACTCCCCAATCTAAATCTCTTGTTACTGCTCTATCTACTAGTCCTTGTTTTAAATATTTATTTGTTTCATTTTTTGCATTTATTCTCCATAAACTATTATTTTCTTCTACATATTTTTCAATATCTTTTTGAAATTTAGATAGTGCTAAATAAAGGTTTTTATTATCTTTAAGTACTATCTTCTCTTTACAGTCTAAACAAATACCTTCTTTCATATCTTCTATAGTTGGAACATAACCACAATTATCACATTGTTCTGCTTTAGTTGTTTGTCCACATTTTGGACATGTAATTTCTAATTCTCTATCTGATAAAAACTTGTTACAACTATCACAATATGCTTGTGGTTCTATTTTTTCATATATATAACCATTATCATATATTCTTTTAAACATTTTCATTACTTCTTTTTTATGAAATTCCGTATCTGTATTTGTATATAAATCATAAGAAAAATCAAACTTTTCTAATGTTTCTTTATCTCTATTATGATAATATTCTGATATTTCTTTTGGTGTTTTCTTTTCTTTTTTAGCTCTCTGAGTTATTGGAGTTCCATGACAATCTGTTCCAGATACAAACATTACATTAAACCCTTTTAGTCTAAAATATCTAGCTAATATATCTCCTGAAATTAATCCTGCTATATGTCCTAAATGTAAATCACTATTTGCATATGGCCATGCTCCACCTATTAATATATTTTTGCACATAAAAAATATACCTCCTATTTTTATATGTAAATTATAGCAAAGTAAAATATTACTTTGCTATAATTTCTTTTGTTAAACTTTATTCCAAAACCAATCTAAACTATTATCTATGCTTTTTTTCTTCTTTACTTTTGCTTCTATATCATCAATCCATAAATATGAAATAAATGAAAGTAAAACAAAAATCAAATCAAATACCATTGTGAAGCTTAGGTTTGATAATGTTTCTGATGATAATTTATTTCCTGTTAAATACATTATTGCATGTGCAACTAGTAAAAATATAAAAACAAATAAAGTTATTGCTGATATAAAACTCTTTTTTGTTTCTTTTGCTAATATTAGTAAAAGAACAAATAATAAAGTTGCTATTAATAATGTTATTGGATTTGTAAAATTTATCATTGGCATACTAGAACCCTCCTTTTATTCTATTAATTTAATTTCTTTTCAATTAATTTTGCAAGTTCTTTTGCTTTTGTTTTTATATATTCCTTATCTGTTCCTTCAATCATAACTCTTACTAAAGGTTCTGTTCCTGAAGGTCTTATTAAGACTCTACCATTTCCTGAAAATTCTTTTTCTAACATTTCAATTTCTTTTTTTATTTCTCCATCTTTTTCATAGTCATATTTTTTATCACTTGATACTTTTGCATTAACCAAAACTTGAGGATATATTTTTATTATATCACAAATTTTTGAAGCTGACATATTTTTTTCTAAAATAATTTTTGTAAGCATTAAATAAGTTAAAATTCCATCTCCAGTTGGATTATAATCTAGCATAATTATATGTCCTGATTGTTCTCCTCCAAGATTATATCCTTCTTTTAACATTTTTTCAAGTACATATCTATCTCCAACTTTTGTTTCTACAAAATTCATTTCATTTTCTTTAGAATATTTTTTTAATCCTAAATTACTCATAACTGTTGCTACAAGTGTATTTTTATTTAACTTTCCTTTTTCTTTCATATAATTAGAAATTACTGCTAATAATACATCTCCATCTATTTCATTTCCATTTTCATCTACTGCTAAACATCTATCTCCATCTCCATCATATGCAATTCCTAAATTACATTTATTTTCTACAACATATTTTTTTAATACATCTAGATGAGTGGATCCACAATTTTCATTTATATTTGTTCCATTTGGTGTATTGTTCAAAACATAATGCTTTATACCAAGTGCTGAAAAAACTTTTTCGGCAACTACCGATGTTGCACCATTTGCAGTATCTATTGCTACTACAAAATTTGATGTATCTAATTTTTCAAAATCTTCTTCAAAATTTTTTCTAAAGAAATATACATATTCATCAAGTAAATCTGTTCTTATTTCAGATACACCTATTTTGTCATTCACAGCTGAAAAATCATCTAATTTTCCAGAATCCATTATTTCTTCTATTTCTTCTTCTAATTCATCAGGTATTTTCATTCCTTTATTACTAAAGTATTTTACTCCATTAAATTCGTATGTATTATGAGATGCTGATATAACGACACTAGCATCTGCTTTTAATTTTTTTGTTAAATATGCTACTCCTGGTGTTGGTAAAACTCCTAAAATTTTAACATTAGCACCATAACTCAAAAATCCTGCTACCATAGCACTTTCTATTAATGTTCCCGAAATACGAGTATCTCTTCCTATTAAAATAGTTGGTGTATGGTCTGTATGTTTAGATAAAACATATGCACCTGCTTTTGCAACTCTATACACTAAATTAGGTGATAACTCAGTATTTGCAATTCTTCTAATTCCATCTGTTCCAAAATATTTTCTCATAAAACCCTCCATATAATTTATATTATTTTACATTTTTTCTGGCATTTGTATTCCTAATAGTTTTGCTCCTGTTTTTAATATTATATTAACACAGTATGTCAAATAAACTCTTGCATTTTGAATTTCTTCATCTTCACATATAATTCTGTTTTCATTATAAAAAATACTATATAGTTGAGCTATATTAATCAAATATCTAGATATAATATATGGTTCATTCTTTTCTGCTGATTGTTTGACTATATTATCAAACATATACATTTCTTTTATTAAATTTATAGAAGCATTATCTTGCAAAACTTCTATATTAATTTCTGAAATTTTCGAAATTTCTTTTGCTTTTTCAAGTACACTATTAGTTCTAACATACATATATTGAAGATATGGTCCTGTTTCACCATTAAAATTAAGCATTGTATCCCAATCAAAAATTTCATCTTTTATTCTACTATTATATAAATCATTAAATATGACTGCACCTATTCCAACTCTTTTAGCTATTTCTTCTTTATTTTCTAGATTAGGATTTTTTTCTTCTATAATTCTATTTACTCTTGATATTGCTTCATTTAATAAATCTTCTAATTTAATTATATTCCCTTCTCTTGTAGACATCTTTCCTGTTTTTAATTGTACCATACCAAATGGTACATGTATTAAATTATTTGTATATTTTTTATCTAACCCTAGTAATTTAGAAGTTTCAAAAATCTGTTTAAAATGTAAAATTTGTTCATAAGATGTAACATATATACATTTATCAAAATTATAAGTTCTTGCTCTATACATTATTGCGGCTAAATCACGAGTAGCATATGTAGTAGAACCATTTGTTTTTTCTATTATGCATGGTGGAATATTATATTCATCTAAATTTATTACTTTTGCTCCTTCAGATTCTACTAATCTTCCAGTTTTTTCTAATAAACTTACTACTTCTTCCATCTTATCTGAATAAAAAGCTTCGCCATTTAATGAATCAAAATGTACATCAAGCAAATCATATACTCTTTGAAATTCTTTTAAACTTAGTTCTCTAAATTTTTGCCATAATTTAGTGCAATATTCATCTTTATCTTCTAATTTTTTAAAATTATCTCTACATTGCTCTAATACAGTTTCATCTTCCTTACATAAATTATTTATTCTAATATAAATTTTAGTAAGTTCATCTATTGGATTTTCTTCTATATTGTATTCATTTCCCCATCTTTTGTATCCTTCTATTAATTTTCCAAATTGTGTTCCATAATCTCCTAAATGATTAATTCCAATAACATTATACCCTAAAAATTTATATATATTATATAATGCATTTCCTATTACTGTTGACCTTAAATGCCCAACATGAAATGGTTTAGCAATATTAGGTGATGAATAATCTATTACAATATTTTTTCCATTTCCTACTTTACTACTTCCATAAGTTTCTTTTTTAGTTTCAAATTCTTCTAATACTGTTTTTGTAATTATTATTGGATTTATATAAAAATTTAAATAACCATTTATAACTTCTGTCTTTAATATTATTTCTTCTGATAAATTTAATTTTTCATTTATTTCACTTGCTATGATTTGTGGAGATTTTTTCATTTCTTTTGCCAGTTTAAAACAGAGTAGTGAATAATCCCCCATTTCTTTATTAGTCGGAATTTCTATATATTCTTCAATGTTTTCTATATTTGTAATATTTGCTAATTCTTTTGCTATTATATTTTTAAAGTCTAACATCTATATTTTCCTTTCTTTTTATTAATCTCCTAAATTAATTCCTATATGTCTTGCTGTTTTTACTAGTTCATCATCCATTGTAACTTTTCTTAAATTACTTTCAGGTGTATTACCAGAAACTGCTCCAACAACAGTGTTATTTCCTACTACATCTTCTAATGGAACACTATTTAATTTGCCATCTTTTATAACTGTAAGAACATTAAACTTTCCTTCTAAAGCAAGTTCCATAGCTTTTGATCCATATTTTGTTGAAAGTACTCTATCATATGCTGATGGTGTACCACCTCTTTGTGTATAGCCTAAAACAGTGCATCTTGCTTCTAATCCAGTTAATTCTTCTAATTGCTTAGCTACTTGTTCACCTATTCCACCAAGTTTTGTATTATCTACACCTGTTCCGTTATCTCTTATATTCTTTATTTTAATGTCTCCACCTTTTGGTTTTGCTCCTTCTGCAACTACTACAACACTAAAATTTTTGCCTCTATTTTTTCTATTTATTATTTTTCTTGCTGCACTTTCTATATCATATGGAATTTCTGGTATCAATGCTACATCTGCCCCTCCTGCTATTGCAGATTCTAATGCAATCCATCCTGCATATCTTCCCATTACTTCTAATACCATAATCCTATGATGTGTCTCTCCTGTTGAATGTAATCTATCTATTGCTTCTGTTGCAACTGATACAGCTGTATTATAACCAAATGTAATTTCAGTACAAGCAACATCATTATCTATTGTTTTTGGAACTCCTATAACATTTATGCCTTTAAGTGATAAATCTCTTGCAGACTTTTGTGTTCCATCTCCTCCTAAAGTAAATAAACAATCTATTTCATTCTTTTTTATATTTTCTGCACAAATATCTGATAAATCTTTATATACTCTTTGTCCATTTTCTTCTACTGGATAATTAAATACATTTGCATTTGTAGATGAACCAATTATAGAACCTCCTTTTGGTAATATTCCAACTGCATTACCAGATGAGCTTGTACCTAATTTTATAATATTATTATTTAACAATCCTCTATAACCATCTATAAATCCGTAACATTCTATATTTTTATTTTCAGCAGTTTTGATAATAGCTCTTATAACTGCATTAAATCCTGAAACATCTCCTCCATTAGCCAAAATAGCTACTTTTTTTATCATATTTCTTCTTTCCTTTCATATATGAAAATTTATTCAATAATATTATACCAGTAAATAAAAAAAATACAACTATAAAGTTGTATTTTTTTATTGTATAGGAAAAATCGACTTTTTACTTAATATTTCAGTATTCTTAACGATTTTTTCTATACAACAAGGTTAAGTTTCCTTAGTCTGTGCATATTCGCGAAGCGAAATGCACATGTGGCGAAGCCACTTTTCTTATATTTAAAGAAATAATATCCCTATTTGCTTTATTTCTTTGTCATTATATGTATATTGCCAATATCCGCTTCTAACTCTCTTGTAACAATGTTTTGTATTTGTGCTATTTCTTCTTTTTCAAGTTTTTCTCCTTTAACAATAATATTTATACTTTCTCCATTTACAAATATAATTAAGTCTTCTATACCTTTAGTCTTTATTAAATTTTCAGCTATCATTATTGCATTTTGTTCATCATTTAATTTTGTTATTTCTTCTTGTGCTGTTTTCTTTTGTGTTTCACTTACATTGGAATTATTTAAAATATCTTGGTAGTTTTCTATTCTTTGTGAATATACTGTTTGCCTTTCTAATTTTGATGATGTAAAATAATCATTTATATTATTTGATGTAGTTTGTGTTTCCTCCTCATCTATTGATTTTTCTTCTTTTTTATCTAAAATTTCGTTACTATCTATAGTATTAGTATTTTCTGTACTATTTAATATATTATTAAATTCTTCATTAACTATATTTGCACTTACAAGTTTAGCATCTCCTATACTTGCCATTTCTTCTGAATCTGCAATTGCACTTGCTTGAAGTGAATTATTATTTTCATTATTAGTATAGCTTAGGTATCCTGCTGCTATTATCATAAGCCCTGTAACAAATACAACTATTTGATTTTTTTTAAATATATTCATAACTAATTTCATTCCTTTCTTTTCTTAGGCTTTATTTAGCCATTTCAAAAACTTGAATTTTATGTGTAGCAAGTCCTGTTACTGCTCCTACTGCTTGTATTATATTAGCTTTAACTGTAGCATTATTTGCTCCTTGAGCTGTTATAATAGCACCTTCTACAACAGGGCTTATAATACTTTGAGTTATAAGTTTTTTTCCATCATCAGTTTCTTCATATATAATCTCTTTTTTAGTATCTGTTTTATTAACTTTCCTAGTTCCTCCTTGACTGTCCGTTTCTTCTGTACTCTCTTGAGTTCCTTCTTCATTATATACAGGCATTGTTTTACTTGTTTGAGCATAAGTTATCATTACTTTTACATTACCTACACCACTTATATTAGATAATATTTCTTCTAGTTCTAATACCATATTATCTTGAATTTGATAATTTAAATCTTCTTGATTAGTAGTACTTGCTAACTTTTTATTTGCATCAATAAGTTGATTATCATATACATTATTTTTTTCATCAGTACTTATAATCATATTAATTACAATTATAGTTATAATCAATATAATTATGAATACTACTATATTTTCTATTTTTCTTTTTTCTGATTTAGGTTCTTTTTTAGATAAAAACTTTTCTATTTTTTCTTTTAACATATTATTACCTTCCTCTATAAATTAATTTATAATTATATTATTTTTATCTATTTCATACCTTTGGTTAAGATATTCTTTTAATTCTTGTTTTTGAGTAAATGATAGCAAATTTTTATTATTACTATTTTCTTGTTCATTATTTTGCACTATATCATTTGAAATATTTATTGTTATGTCATTTATTATTTCAATTTTCTCAATTTCGTTTTTTTCATCAGTATTTTCTTCTTTCATTATATTTTCTGCATCTACTATAATTTTCTTTATTTTATAATTTTTGGTGTCTTCAATCTCTATATCTACATTTGTTACAACATAGCCTTTTTCTTCCATATTTAATTTGATATCTTGTTTTATTCCAGATACATACATTTCCATAATATTATTTTCATTTTCTATTTCAATTTCATTTTGTGTTTTAATACTTTCTTCTGCTTGACTAATATATTCATCTAATTCTAATATTTCTGATACCGTAATCTCTTTTCCTGATATTTTTGTAATTATTGGATTTACTATAGTAAACATTACATATATACCTATAACTACTTTAATATATTTTTTGCAATTTCCTTCTGGTAATAGCATTTCTATAATTGTTCCAATTATTACTGCAATAATTATTGCTTCTGCCCAATTACTTAACCAATTAATCATTACCTCCCTCCTTATTTTTACTTATCTATACATCATTCCACTATTAGATATTTTAATAACTAAAGTTGTTCCTATAATAAACATTACAGATACACTACATAATATAGCTAAAAGTGTTTTAAAAGTATCTCCCATTTGTTCTAATAATGATATAATTTTGCTATCTGCTATAGGTTGGCATAATGCTGATCCTAAATAATATATTCCCATTAATACGGTTAACTTTATAATAGGCAATGCCACAATTCCTATTATTATAATAATTCCTATTATTCCTGTTGCATTTTTTAAAATTGAACTACAACCTATAACAGTATCTACTGCATCTCCTAAAATTTTACCTACAACTGGAATAAAACTAGACACTGCTGCTTTTGCAGTTTTTGCTGTTATTCCATCCACACTACTACTTAAACTTCCTTCTACAGATACTAAGCCTACAAATATAGTTAAAATTACTCCTAATACCCATATTACACTATTTTTAAAAAACTTTGATAACTTATCTATCTGAATTTTATCAGATATTTTTGATATTATTCCTAAAGATGTAGATATTAGCACAAGTGGTATTATTATTCCTGTTATAAAATTTCCCATGAATGTTATTACAAAAATTAATATTGGTTGCATTAGGTTTGCAGACGCAATATTACCAGTTGTCAGCATAAGTGTTATTACAATAGGAATTAATGTATTCATGAAATTTACTAAATTTTGTATAGAGTCTTTTACCATATCTAAAATTTGCACAAAATTTGTCATAATAAGTGTTACAATAAGAATATATTGTACATAATATGTAATTTGAGAAATACTTTTGTTTTCTAAACCTTCGCTTATGTTTTTTAAAATGCTATGTATAATAATTATTATACATATACTTCCTAATATTTTTATTGCATCAAATACTTCTCCACCGAACTAAATTTGTTATACTGCTTATAATTGATTTATTATCTATATTTCCAGATATGGCAGATGAAAATAGTTCTCCTATATCAATATCTTTATATACATCTTTTGTGTATTTATCAGCTTCTTTAATAAAAGAATTAATCCCTAATGTTTCTTGTTGTGATTTTATTATACTTTCTTGGCTTACAGTTTCGTTTTGTGCATATACTATGTTTGGAATAAATATTATTAGTAACAATAAAATAATAATTATTTTTTTCATTTGATTACCTTTCTATGTAAATTTATTAGTATATTGGGTATATGTGTATTTTGATTTACAAATATGTATAGTCTAAGGTAAAATTTCTACAACAGTTTCTAATAAACTAGATATTATTGGTATTGACATAGATACTATAATTACTTTTCCACCCATATCTATTTTATTAGCAATAGCAGTTTCTCCGGTATCTTTGCTTATACTTACTGCAAATTCTGTTAAAAAGGCTATTCCTGTAATTTTTATTAATAATTTTAAAAATTCATTATTTATTGATGTTTTATTAGATATAGATACTAATAAATTAATTATTCCTTCTATTTTGTCTATAACAAATAATAAAATAATTGCACCTGCTAATAAAGATATGTATAATGTAAATTCTGGTTTATATTGTTTTACTATTATAATAATTATTAAAGATATTAATCCAACTCCAATTATTTTAATAATATCCATAGTTTTTCCCCTTTATAGAAAATATATTATAATCCAAACATTGTCCTTACTGAATCAAATAATGTACTTATTTCTTTTATTACTAATGTTAGTACTATAACTAATCCTGCAAGTGTTGTCATCATAGCCTGATCTTCTCTTCCTGCTCTAACTAATACTTGATGAAGAACTGCTACTAAAATTCCTATTGCAGCAATTTTAAATAATAAATCAATGTTCATATTTTCAATCCCTTTCTTATAAGATTACTTTAACCTTTTAAGCAAATATAATAACTATTGCTAAACCTATTACCCCTCCTAATGTTTTGTATAGTTTTTCATTTTTTTGTTTTTCTTTTTCTGCATTTTCTATTTGAGTATTTAAAAAATTCTGTACTAATTTTATTTCACTAACTTGTCCTTCTAAATCTGTTTTTCCCAACATCTTTCCTAGTGATTTAATTATATTTTTATCTTCGTTATTTAAACTTGTTTCTGATTTATCTATGGCTTTTTCCCATGCTTCTCCAGCTGACATGTTTTTCATGTATATAGAAGCGGTTTTAAATATATCGCCAATTTTTCCATTTATGTTATTTCCAATTTGAATAAAAGTATCTGGAACTGATTCGTATGTAAATTTAATCTTAGTTAAAAACATATTTAATCCATTTTTTATTTCTTTTAATTCTGTTACTCTATTTGAATATTTTTTAGAAATTATTTTTCCAGCACTTAAACTTGCATAAAATATTAAAAATAAAATAAAAGCTTTTATAAAAAACACTTTCTTCGCCTCCTTATATTATTAAAATAAATGTATTGTAATATTAATTTTTTAGCACTAATCTATTAAACTACTTACTATAAATTAATTTAACTTTTCTATTTTTTTCAAGTAAAATTATTTTTTCTATTAGCCCTAAATTATATAATTTGCATAAAATCGGATTTAAGGTGATATCTTCTAAACTATTTCCATGTGCTGTAAATATACCTTTTACGCCTGAAGTTACAGCATAATTAATAGCATCAATATCTTCTTTAGTTCCTATTTCATCAACCGCAATTACTTTTGGATTCATTGAACGAATTAGCATTTTAATCCCAATGTCTTTCGGAATATTATCTAAAATATCTACTCTTTTTCCTAAATCATTTTGTGGTATTCCTTTATACATAGCTGCAATTTCGCCTCTTTCATCAACAACACCAACATTTATTCCTTTAAACTTATATTCTTCTATTCCACTACTTATATTTCTTATTGTATCTCTTAATATAGTAGTTTTACCCCTTCCTGGTGGAGATAATATAACTGTATTGTATATTGTATTTTCGCTTAAATTTAATATATATGGTAATATGGTTTTACTGCAATTAATTATTTGCTTTGATATTCTAAAATTCAAGCTATATATATATGAAATATTTATAACCTGTCCATCTTTTATAACTACATTTCCTGTAATTCCGAACTCTATGACCGTCCTTTTATTGTTATAAAACCATTACAAATTTGGTTTTGATATGTATATATTGAATTATCACAAATTCGTTGTAATATTTCTAATATTTCGTTTGTATTTGCTATATGATTCACTTCATATTCATCTTGTCCTATTTTTAACAAAACCT
>CALXYR010000035.1 GCA_944393025.1 uncultured Clostridia bacterium
ATGTTACAGAAGCAACAGCTTTCATTCTGTTCTCTGAATTTACTTTTCTTAAACGTACATCTGTTATTTGCATTTTGCGCACCGCCTTCCAAAGTTTTAAAAAATATTTGTACATTGTGTCTTTTGTGACTTTTATATGTACAATTATATTATTCTTCAAAAAATATTTTTTTCCTTCTATTTTTTATAATTTTCTACAAATTCTTTTATTTTTATCAAAAATCATATTTAACTAAAACTAATTACATAACCTATGCATATAACTATATTGTAACAATAAATGGTAATTTTATCATATACTATATTGAAAATATTTTAAAAAAAGTATATAATAGTTTTGATTTAAGCTTAATAAGGAGTGTACAAAAATGGTAAAAATTGATAATTTACAACAATATAAACATATACATTTAATTGGAATAGGTGGAGTTAGTATGAGTGGAATTGCAGAAATTCTACACTCATGTGGTTTTATAGTTACAGGCTCAGACAGTACCCAATCTGAAATTACTGATAAACTAATAAAAAATCATATTCCAGTAAAAATAGGTCATGATATTGAAAATTTAGAAAAATCTAATTTAGTTGTATATAGTGCGGCAGTAAAACAAGATGATATTGAATTAGTAAGAGCAAAAGAATTAAATATTCCTATTGTAGAAAGAGGAACATTTTTAGGAATTTTAACTAAATCTTTTAAAGACACTATTTGTATTTCTGGTACTCATGGAAAAACTACTACTACATCTATGATTTCTTTATGCTTTTTAGAAGATGGTAAAGATCCTTCTATTCAAGTTGGTGCATATTTAAAACAATTAAATGGAAATTATAGAGTTGGAAATAGTAACTATTTCATAATAGAAGCTTGTGAATATGTGGAAAGTTATTTAAAATTATTTCCTAAAACTGAAGTTATTTTAAATATAGATAATGATCATTTAGATTATTTTGGAACTTTTGATAACATAGTTAGATCATTTAATAAATACATAGGATTGTTACCAGATGATGGACTTTTAGTTATAAATTCAGATGATGAAAATTGTAGAAAAATTTCTAAAAATTCAAGAGCTAAAGTATTAACTTATGGAATTCAAAATGAACATGCTAATTTTATTGCTAGAAATATACAATTTAACACTAATGGATTCCCTACTTTTGATGTATATTATAATAATACTTTTTATAAAACAATAACATTATCTGTTCCAGGTTTGCACAATGTAATGAATGCTCTTGCTTGCATAGCTGTATGTCATTATTATGGAATAGAAAAAGAAAGCATAAAAAATGCCTTATTTAATTATACTGGAGCACATAGAAGATTTGAATATAAGGGTAGTTTTAATAATGTATCTGTATATGATGATTATGGTCACCATCCTACTGAAATTTTAGCAACTGCTAATGCTTTAAAACAAAAAAAATATAATAAATCTTGGGTAATTTTCCAACCTCATACATATAGCAGAACTAAAAATTTATTAGATGACTTTGCAAATGTTTTACTTAATTTTGATAATATAATAGTTACAGATATTTATGCTGCTAGAGAAAATAATACATATAATATTTCTTCTAAGGATTTGGTTGATAAAATTAATGATTTAGGTAAACAAGCAATTTATATTCAAGATTTTAATCAGATTGTAAATTATGTAAAACAAAATGCAAGTCCTGAAGATATAGTAATCACTTTAGGTGCTGGAACAGTTACAAATATAGGTCCAATGCTTGTTGATTAAATTAAAATTAGTTAATACTAGTAATAGTTTCAAATTTTGATACTGTATAAACTTTGTTATGTATGATAATTTCTTTATGTGATATTAAAAATTTCAAAGAAAGGAGATTTTCGTATAAACTAAATATATTATTATACGAAAGAAATAGTATTTGAAAATATTAAGAAATATAATAATAATTGTAATAATAATTATACTTATAACTGGAATTACTTTATATGTATTAGGGAATAATTTATATAAAAATGCATTAAATGGAAAAACATTAGAAACAGCTATAAGTGAAGTAAAATCCAATCCTAATTATATAAAATATGAAGATTTGCCACAAAATTATATAAATGCTGTAATTGCTGTTGAAGATCATAGATTTAGAGAACATGGTGCTATAGATTTAATCGCAATATGTAGAGCTATATATGTTAATATAACAACATTTTCTTTTCGTGAAGGTGGTAGCACTATAACTCAACAAGTTGCAAAAAATATTTTTTATGTTACTGAAGACAATCCTATAATTAGAAAAACGGCTGAAATATTAACAGCTTTCGATTTAGAAAATAAATATACCAAAAATGAAATTTTAGAATTATATGTGAACACTATATATTTTGGTGATGGTTATTATGGAATTGAAGAAGCTTGTAATGGTTATTTGAATAAAAGTGCTAGTGAAATGACTTTAGCAGATTGTACTATGATGGCTGGAATTCCAAATGCTCCTAGTGTTTATTCACCTACTGTTAATCCAGACTTAACTAAAAATAGACAAGAAAAAGTAATATCCGAAATGGTTGAAAATGGTTATTTATCAGAAGAAAATTCTAATGATTTAATAAATAATTTAGACAGTTATTATGAAGAAATGAGCTTTTAGGTTTCTGCACTTACTTAAAAATTGAAAATTTTTTAAGTAAGTACTAAATTATTAAGGAATGAACTCTATATTGAATAGAACTCATTCCTTTTAATTTGCTCTTAATTCTTTTGTTATTATAATAATCTATATCTCTATTATTATACTTCCTAAATTTAGTCCCCCTCCATAACCTGTTAATATAATCTTATCTTTTTCTTTTAATAACTTCTTTTTAAGAATTTCATCTAGTGCAATTGGTATACTTGCATTAAATGTATTTCCAATATTCCCTATATTTATGTACATTTGCTCCTTTTTAGCACCAATTCTTTCTGAAATATTTGATATAATTCTTAAGTTTGATTGATGTGGAATTATATATTTTATATCTAATATATCTAGTTTTTCTTTTTCTAATAAATTAATTATATTTTGAGCTACTTTTACTGTTGCAAATTTATATATTTTCTTTCCATCCATATAAATCTTTTCATTTTCTTTACAAGTTAAAATATCTCCTTCTTGTCCAATACTTTCAATATTTTTTGAATATAATTTATTTTCATTCTTTTTAATTAAAGTTGCTCCTGCTCCATCTCCTAAAAGAATTGCTGTATTAATATCATCTTTGTTTATGTACTTTGATAATTTTTCTATTCCTATTATTAAACCATATTTAATTTCATCTGTGTCAAGATATTTTTTTACAATATCTATTGCATTTATATACCCACTACAACCTGCTAATATATCTATACAAATACAATTTTTGATATTTAACATTTTTTGAATATTAAATGAAATTCCTGGCATTGTGTCTTCATATTTAGTTGATGCAGTAATAATTATTCCTATATCCTGAACATTTATTTTGTTGTTTTCTAATAAATTTTCTACTGACTTTATTGCCATTTCTGTCATAGATTTTTCTTCTTCCCAGTACCTTTTTAGTATTCCTGTTCTTTTATAAATCCAATCATTATTCAAGTTGAATTTTTGGTTTAGGTAACTATTTTCTATACAATTATTTGGTAAGTAGATACCACTTGCTATTATTTTTATTGAACTCATTTTTTTCCTCACTAGTATTTTTATGTATAAAATTATATCATGTTTTTATATATATTTCATTATATTAAACTATATGGTCGAAAATCTAAAACTATTAATTTTATTTAATCATTTTTACATTATAATTTAACTCTATCATTTCTATTTATCTTATCTGCGAAACAACTTTACTACATAAGAAAGGCATTTCGCCAAGTATACCTCTGAAGTAGGTGCGAAATACATGTCACTCGCTTCGCTCGGACAGTCTAAGGATGCCTAACCTTGTTGTATAGCAAAAATCGTTAAAAATACTGAAATTTTAAATAAAAAGTCGATTTTTCCTATACAATAAGAAAAGTGGCTTCGCCACATGTGCATTTTGCTTTGCAATTATTGCACGTAACAAGGTAAATTAACCTTGTTGTATAGTCAAAATCTATCGATTTTTCCTATACAATAAAATAATATACTTTATTAAAGTACATTTTACATTAATGTATAGCAGAAGTTTTTGCTTTTCTATACATTAAAAGGACCTGTCCCCAAAACGAATTTTTATTCGCTTGGAGACCTGTCCCTAAACCGAAATTAAATCATAATTGCTTACATCTATTATTTTGCCTTTTGTAAATTCTCCTATTTTTAATTCCTTACTACTATTTAAATATACTATTCCATCAATTTCTGGTACATCCATATAGGTTCTTCCTATATAATTTTTTCCATCAAATGATCTATCTTCTATTAAAATTTCTACTTCTTTTCCTATTTGTTTTTTTAAATTTTCCTTAGAAATTTCTTGTTGTAAACTCATTATTTTGTTATATCTGCTTTTTTTAGTCATTGGATGTATTTGTTCTTTAATTCGTTCTGCCGGTGTTCCTTCTTCTTTAGAATATGAGAAGCATCCTAATTTATCAAATTTTGCTTCTTTTAAAAATTCATATAATTCTTCAAAATCTTGTTTTGTTTCTCCTGGAAATCCTACCATAACTGTTGTTCTTATAATTACATTTGGTATCTCTTTTCTTAGTTTTTGTATTAAATTTCTTATTGTTTTTCCATTACTTTGTCTATTCATTCTTTTTAAAACTGTATCTGAAATATGTTGTATAGGAATATCAAAATATTTACATATTTTTTTATTTTCTTTTACTACTTTTATTAATTCATCATCAATTGTTTCTGGGTATGCATATAAAAATCTTATCCAATGTAATTTCTCTATTTTACATAATTCTTGTAATAATTCTGCTAGTTTTGGTTTTCCGTATATATCTGTTCCATATTTTGTAGTATCTTGTGCTATTAATATAATTTCTTTATAACCTTGATTAACTAATTTATTTGCTTCTTTTATAATATCTTCTATTTTTCTACTTATTTGTGGTCCTCTTATATATGGTATTGCACAATATGTACACCTATTACTACATCCATCTGCAATTTTTAAATATGCGTAATTTTCTCCTGTTGATATTACTCTTTCTTCAATACTATTAAAATCATTGTATTTATTTAAATTAGCTTTTTCTATTATGTCTTTTTGTAATAGTCTTTGTATTTTTTCCCATAATAAATTATATTCACTATATTTTATAAATAAATCTACTTCTGGAATTGCTTTTTCTAATTCTGTTTTATATCTTTCAACTAAACATCCCATAACAATTAAATATTTGCATTTTTGTTTTTTATATTCTGCCATTTCTAAAATAGTATTTATTGCTTCTTGTTTTGCAGATTCAATAAATCCACAAGTATTTATAATAATTACTTCTGCATTTTTTGGATTATTTACTATTTCATAATTATTTGATTTAAAAATACCTATTGTTTTTTCTGTATCTACTAAATTTTTACTACATCCTAATGATACAAATCCTATTTTCATTTTTATTTGTATAATATAAATATATTATACTTTCTCCCTTCTAAATTTTTACTTAGATAAAATTTCATTTAATCTATTTAATCCTCTTACTAATTCATCATAAGTTTGTCTTGTAACTATTTGTGTATTTCCTCCTGCATATTCTGTTGCGGTAGTTTTCATATCGATTAATTTAAATCTATCTTGTGCATCCCATCCATTATCTAGCATATATATTGGTGTATAATCTACCTTATTCAAATATACTTTTCCATCTTTTCCACTTTTTCTTAATTCTATGTTTAAAACTAATTCTGTTTTTGCTTCTTCTGCTGATAATGTTGATACATAAGTACCTATTGAATAGGCAATAAAAACATTTTCTCCATCTTTATTTTGTTTTATTTCCATTTTTTGTACAACTGATGGATGTGCACCTATTATTAAATCTACATCATTATCTACTAAGAATTCTGCTATTTTCTTTTGTTCATCTGATATTGTTTGTGTAATTGCATCTCCCCAATGTATCATAACACATATATATTCAGCATCTTTTTCTTTTGCATATTTAATATCATCTTTAACTTGTTTTTCACTATACATATTTACACAATTTAATTCCTCTTTAGATTTTTGTGATTCATTATCTAAAAAACATGTATATGTTAAAAATGCAATTTTTGCACCTTTTATTTCTTTTACAATTACTGTATTTGAATTTTCAAATTTATCTCCTAAAACATCAAATCCAAGTTCTTCTAAGTTTTCTCTGGTTTCTTTTAACCCATTTACCCCATTATCTAAACTATGGTTATGCGAAATTGTAACTAAATTTATTCCGGAATTTCTAACAGCTCTTGCAAATTCTATTGGTGCATTTATATCACTATATTCATCATCTATAATTCCTGTTTCCATTGTTCCCATTACAATATCTGCATCTTTAATATAGCCAGATATACTATTAAACATATGAGAAAAATCATATTCTTTAGTGTTATTGTTATATGCATCTTCAATCATTGAACTACTACACAAAATATCTCCAACTGCCGACATCTTTATTGCAGTATCTGATTCTGATATATTTTGATTTGTTTGTGATATATTATTACTTATTTGAGAAAATATTTCTTGAGTTTGCTTTTCTATTTCTTCTTTTTGTTTAGCAAGTAATTGTTTATCTTCATAAATTTTATAATTATTTATTACTATACATGATATTATAATTAATAATAATATTCCAACTATTGTCCAAAATGTTTTTGTCGTAAGTACTTCTTTTATTGATTTAATTCTCCTTGTATTTCTTCTGTTCCTTGCCATTTTTTCCTCCTTAAACTATTTATTTTCTAAGTTCTGCGTTTAATTTTTTATTTAACATTTCTATTATTTTGTTTAAGCTCTCATTTATTTCTTCATCAGTTAAAGTTCTGTCCATTTTTTCGAAAGTTAATGAATATGCTATACTCTTTTTATTTTCTTCTATTCCTTTTCCATTATATACATCAAAAACTTCTATTTTACTTAATGTAGAACCTCCTGCTTTTTTTATTATGCCTTGTATTTCTTCTGAAGTTATATTTTTATTAACTACAACTGCTAAATCTTTTTTTATACTTGGGAATTTAGAAATTTCTTTATATTTCATTTTTCCAACTTTTTTGCCTAATAATTTATCTAAATCAATTTCTAAAACATAAACCGCTTCTTTTACTAACAATGGATGCACTCTTCCTATTAATCCTACTATATCATTGTTTACAGAAATTAAAGCAGATTGTCCTGGATGTACTTCATTTGGCATTTGATTTTCTTTTATTACAAAACTGTATCTATTTCCATAACCTAAATAATCTAAAAGTTCTTCTGCAATTCCTTTTATTATGTAAAAATCTACTTGTTTTTTATTTTCTACACCTAAATAATAATCTCCTGTCATAAGAACTGCTAATTTATTAGTTTCTCCATATTCTTCTTCATTTTTATAAAATGCTTTTCCTATTTCAAATATTGATACATCTTTATTACTTCTAGATTTGTTATATTCATATATCTTTAGAAGTGATGGAAGTATACTATGTCTTAATGTGTTTCTTTCTTCTGTCATTGGATCTAATAAACTTACTAATTGTGAATTATCTTTTGTAAAATATTTTGCTTCTTTATCATTTACTAATATATATGATAAAGTTTCATTTAACCCTAAATCTATCATTTTGTTTCTTATTCCTCTAGTTACTTTATCAAAGCTTCCAGATTTCATAGGCATTTTAGGGAGTCTACCTATAATATTATCAACACCATATATACGACCAACCTCTTCTATTAAATCTTCTTGTATAGAAATATCTCCTCTTCTTTTTGGAACTGATACAACTATTTTTTGTATATTTTCTAATTCTGCTTCTGTTTCATTAAAATTAGATATTTTATTATTTATTATAACATCAAATTTTAATCTTCTAAATACATTTAAAACATCTTTTTTAGAAATTTCCATACCTAATACATCATTTATTTTATTAAATGATATTTCAATTTCTGTATTTTCTAAATTTGTTTTATCGTATTTAGCAATTCCACCAACTACTTCACCATCTGCATATTCTTCTAATAGCTTACATGCTCTTTGAATTGCCATATATGTTCTATTTGGATCTAATCCTTTTTCAAATCTTGAACTTGCTTCACTTCTTAATATTTCTTTGGAAGTTTTTCTTATTTTAATCCCATCAAATATAGCAGATTCTATAAGAACATTTTTTGTGTTTTCTGTAATTTCTGTATCTAAGCCACCCATAACTCCAGCTAACCCTATTGCCTTTTCACCATCTGATATAACAATATCTTCTTTAGATAAATTTCTTTCAATTCCATCTAATGTTGTAAGTTTTTCTTTTTCTTTAGCCATTCTTACTTCTATTTTTCCTTTTAAAGTATCTGCATCATAAAAATGAAGTGGCTGACCAGTTTCTAACATTACATAATTACTTATATCTACAACATTATTTATTGGTCTTATTCCTGATGCAATAAGTCTATTTTTTATATATAATGGACTTTCTTTTATCTTTATATTTTTAACTTTTTTTGCTAAAAATATTGAGCAATTGTCTGTATTTACTTCTACTTTAAAACTATCATTTATATTTTCATTATTTTCTTTATGTGCTAAATCTATGTCTTTTACTTCTTTATCATATATTGCACCTAATTCATAAGCCATACCAAGTATACTTAGTAAATCTCCTCTATTTGCTGTTAAATCAAAATCAACTATTTCATCATCTAATTTCATATATTTTATAGGATCTTCTCCTATTGGTGCATCTTGTGGTAATTCATGAATTCCTGTTTTATCTATTTCATCTACATATTTATGTTCTAATCCTAATTCTAGCATCGAGCAAATCATTCCATTTGATTCTTGCCCTCTTATAACACCTTTTTTTATAGTGCCTCCTGGAAGAACTGCTCCATCTAAAGCTACAATAACCTTCAATCCTTCTCTAACATTTGGTGCCCCACAAACAATATTTAAAATTTCACTTCCAACATCCACTTTGCAAACATGTAAATGATCAGAATCTGGATGCATTTTACATTCTTTTACTTCACCAATTGTAAGATTAGTAACATTTAAAAGCTTGCCTGCTTCATCATACTCATTTCCAACTCTTGTCATATCTTCTGCAAGAGTTTTAATATCTACATCTATATCTATATAGTCTTTAACAAAATTTGTACTTAATTTCATTTTTTTACCTTCTTTCTTAAATTTAAACCATATATTTTCCTTACTAAAAAACTATCTATCTAATCTATCAAATTGATTTAAAAATCTAACATCATTTTGATATAAAAGCCTTATATCTGTAATTCCATATTTAAACATAGCAAGCCTATCTAAACCTGTTCCAAATGCAAATCCTGTATATTTTTCTGGATCATAACCATTCATTTTCAAAACATTTGGATGTACCATTCCTGAACCTAAAACCTCTATCCAGCCAGTTTGTTTACATAGGTTACAACCTTTTCCTCCACATTTAAAACATGTAACATCAACTTCATAAGAAGGTTCTGTAAAAGGAAAGTAACTTGGTCTAAAACGAAGTTTTAAATTTTCTCCAAGCATCTTTCTAACAAACACTTCTAATGTTCCTTTTAAATCTGCTAAAGAAATATTTTCATCTATTACTAATCCTTCAACTTGACTAAATTGATGAGAATGTGTTGCATCATCATCTCTTCTATATGTTTTACCTGGACAAATTACTCTAATAGGTGTTTTTTCTGTATTTGCCATCATTGTTCTTGCCTGAACAGCAGAAGTCTGAGTTCTTAATAAATATTCTGAAGTAATATAAAAACTATCTTGCATATCTCTTGCTGGATGTCCCTTAGGTAAATTTAACCTTTCAAAACAGTATTCATCAGTTTCAAGTTCTGGTCCTGCTACAACATCATAACCCATAGAAACAAATAAATCTTCTACTTCTTCAATTATCCTATTTAAAGGATGCTTACTTCCTCTTTTTACTTTAGTTGCTGGAAGTGTAATATCTATAGTTTCTTCTTTCAACTTTCTTTCAAGTTCTTCTTTTTCAAACTCTTCCTCTCTTGTTTTAATTAATTTTTCAAGTTCATCTCTTACTTCATTTACTTTACTTCCAATAATAGGTCGTTCTTCTGGTGTCAAAGTTCCCATACCTCTTAAAATAGCTGTAAGTTCACCTTTTTTACCTAAATACTTTACCCTTACATCATCTAATTCTTTTGCATTAGTAGCCTTATTTATATCTCCAACAGCTACATCTTTAATCATTCTAATTTCTTCTTCCATAACTTCCTCCTCAATTCGTTTTAGGGACAGGTCTCCAAACGAACTTTTTTTCGTTTTGGGGACAGGTCTTAAATTTTTTAAAACAAAAAAGTGGTTTCTTAACATGTTCATTTTGCTTTACAAATATGCACTGACCAAGAAATTTTAACCTTTGTTGTATATGGAATATATATTAATTTTTCCATACACCAAAAAGCTAATCATCCTAAAAATACATAGGACGATTAGCTTTTTTCAATCGTGGTACCACCTAATTTTATTAATTAAATAATTAACCTTATTCTAGCTATAACGGGCTTCCCGTCTTTTTCTACTTTATTTTTCAAAAAAGAACCTCAAAAGTGAAATTTCAGTTCTATAAATATTAATAGGCTTCCACCTTTTCCTATCTCTCTTTAAATATTTTATTTAAACCTACTTTGCTTTTTCAATGGTTTTTATTTTTAAAGTATATCTATTATATCAATAAGTTTGCATAATTTCAAGTATTAAAATAAATTTTTACTAATTCTTTAGCATATTTTAAACAAATTCTTCCCAAACTAAATTTGCTAAATCTAATCCTTTATCTGTTAGTCGAATAATATCTCCATCTATTTCTATTAATTCTTCCTTTACTAATTTTTCTAATTCTTTTCTATATAAATATATTGGATTATCACTAAATCTATTTTTAAAATCTTGTATATGTACTCCTTCTATTTTTCTTAGCCCTAAAAGCATAAATTCTTTCATTTTACTTTCTTTGCTTTGCTTTTCATGAAAAATAAAATTATCTGTTTCATTATTTGTTTCATAATTATTAATATATTCTTCTATTGAATCTATATTAGAAAATCTTACATTATTAGTATATGAATGTGCTGCTGCTCCTACTCCTATATATTCCTCTTGATTCCAACAAGACAGATTATGTTTTGATTCATACCCTTTTTTAGCAAAATTAGATATTTCATAATGTACATATCCCGCTTCTTTTAACTTCTTTTTTGCAATCCAATACATTTTTCTTTCCATTTCTTCACTAGGTAGTTCTATTTCTTTTTTCTCTAACTTTTCATAAAAAGGTGTTCCTTCTTCAATTATTAATGAATAAACAGAAATATGTTCTGGATTTAATTTTAATATTTCATCTATACTTTCTTCCAAATCTTTTATAGACTGATTTGGTAATCCTAACATTAAATCTACATTAATATTATTAAATCCAATGCTTCTTGCCATATTATATGTATTTAAAAAATCTTCAAATGTATGTATTCTTCCTAAAGTTTTTAAAATATTATTTTTGGTAGATTGAAGCCCTATACTTAACCTGTTTACTCCACTTTTTTTATATTCTAGTAATTTACTTTCACAAACTGTTCCTGGATTTATTTCTATTGTAATTTCTACTTGACTTTCATTTAGCGTATAATTATTTTTTATAGTTTGCAAAATTTCTGTAATATATTTAGGATCTATAATTGAAGGGGTTCCGCCTCCAATATATATTGTATTTACTATAGCTAAATCATCAAAATGACTTTCATAATCTAATTTATTTCCTTCTCCTATTTCTTTTAGCTCATATTTAACCCATTTTATATATTGTTCAATTAAATTTTCTTTTCCTTCATAAGATTTAAAATCACAATATTGACATTTCTTTTTACAAAATGGTATGTGCACATATATTCCAACATTTTTGCTTCTTTGCATTATAGTCTCCTTTATTATTTTAATCTTTTCCTTCTGATAAAATTTTTTTCATTCTATAATTTACTCCAGATTTTCCGATTGGTTCTTTTAACATTTTTCCTAACTCAATAAGTGAAGCTTCTGGATTTTTAATTCTTAAATTTGCAAGTTCCTTTAAATTGTATGGTAGTTCATTAAATTTTCCATTTTCCTTTAATTTGTTAATAATTTCTATTTGTTTTATTGCAGCATCTACAGTTTTAGATAAGTTAGCTGTTTCACAATTAACTAATCTATTAACATTGTTTCTCATATCTCTATATACTCTAATTTCTTCGAATTTAATAACAGCCTTACTTGCTCCTATAAAAGCTAAGAATTTTGAAATATCTTCTCCATCTTTTAAATATATAGAATATTTATTTAATTTATTAGAATTAAGTATTTTAAAATTTATATCATATTTATGTAATATATTTATAATTTTTTCAGCTGTCTCTAAATTTTTTAAAATAATTTCTAAATGATATTTATTTTTAGGATTATTTATACTTCCTCCACCCAAAAAAGCTCCTCTTATAAAAGCTTTGTGCTCATCATCTTCTTGTATTTCATAATTATTAAATATATCTTTTAATAAATTGCTTTCTTGTTTAGATATAGTCACACTAAAATTCTTTCCTATAATATTAATATTATATTTTTCTATTTTCAAATTATTTAATAATTTTCCAAATCTATTTATATTATATTGACTTTCTGTTGAAAACTTTATACAACCTTTTTCTTCAATTATATTATTAGTTGATAAATAACCATACATTTCTGCTTTTACATATGCTTTATTAGCTAAGTTTGATATCTTACTTAATTCTTCTTTAATATCTGTTGAAAAAGACATTATATTACATTCCTTCCTATTTATTTTAAATTCATTTTTATAACTCTATCATTTCCTGAAAAATCCTTTATACATTTTATATTTATATAATTTTTATTTTCTTCAAATATAGTAGTTACATTTTCTTTTTGATTATAACCTATTTCCAATAATAAATCTGCTTCACTTTTTAAAAATTTATAGCTTTTTTTGGCAATTATTCTATAATATTTTAAACCATCTGTTCCTCCATCTAATGCTATATGTGGTTCGATTTGTACTTCTTTTGTTAAAGTTTTAATCACATTTGTTTCTATATATGGCGGATTTGATACAATAATATCATATTTAATTTTTGGAACTTTTTCAAACATATCTGATAAAATAAATTTTATATTACTTTCTTGCGTGTTTAATACCATATTTTTTCTTGCAACTGATAAAGCATTCTCGCTAATATCTGTAGCATATATTTCGATTTTATTATTTTTATAATGTTCTTCTATATAACTTGCAAGTGATACTGCTATTGCACCGCTTCCAGTACATATATCTAATATTCTTACAATATCATTTTCTTTTAAATTTTTTATTTTATTTTTCAATACTTTTATTGTTTCTTCTACCAAAATTTCTGTATCTGGTTGAGGTATTAAAACATTTTCATCTACAAAGAAATCATGTCCCATAAATTCTTGTTTATTAATTATATATTGAATTGGTGTACCATTAACAATTTTATATAAATTTTCAAAATATTTTTCCTTTACTTCTTCTGATACTACTTTCTCACTATTAACTATAATATCAATTTTGCTTATATTAAGCAAATATTGTAGCAACATATCTATTTTTATACTACTATCATCTATATTATATTCTTTTAACTTTTTTATTCCTTCTTTTCTTAAATCTTGTATTTTCAAATACCTTTTCTCCTTTAAAATATTAATAATATTATTTATATAATACAACAAAAACCCCACATTAGCCGCAAGATGAATGAAATTTTAAGAGCCTGTTTTCACAGGTGGGTGTCTTGTTGGATGCTTCTGGGTTTCTTACTATTATAAAATGTAAGCATACACGCCACAACCAAAGGCGGACTCCCTTTAATCTATTGTTGGTTCTAAAATTCCAGTCTACAC
>CALXYR010000036.1 GCA_944393025.1 uncultured Clostridia bacterium
CATTAGGTTCTTTATTAATAACTTCTAATGTTGCTACTGAAACTTCATATGCTACTCTATTTTCTATAGTACCATCTTCATGTTTTTTCTCATATTGTCTTGATTGTACTCTACCTATTATTTTTATTTCTGTTCCGACTAAAACAGTTTCGCAAAATTTTGCATTTCTTCCCCAGGCTATACATGGAATATAATCTGATTTATTGTATGATCTATTAACAGCAAGTAATATATCAGCTATTTCTCTTCCAAAAGGTGTTTTTCTATATATAGGTTTTCTACATATATAACCATCTAATATAACTTCATTTGTTATATAATCTTTTCCTACTGGTATTTCTTCCTCTTGATTTTCTAAGTATTCAATTGATTTTGCAAATACTGTAAGTACTAGTCTATTTTTTTCTCCTTCATAACTATTGTATGATCTAAATTGTCCTGTTACAGATATTTTACTTTCTAAAGGTAATCCTTTTTCTGTTATTAATCTTTCTGAAATTGTAATTGGAATATTATCAAAATTTCCACTTAACCTTGGTACACTTAAATCAAATACATAAAACTTTTCTCCATATATTTCATGACTTAATTTTTTATCACTTGTTACCTTTCCCACTAGTGTAATGTGGTTATTGTCTAAATACAAAGTATTCACTTAATTTTCCTCCCCCATTTGTTTCTTTATTATTTTTCTAGTTATAAATTTAAAATTATTTTTCCTCACATTTACTATTATACAATGTTTTTTTGGTTTTGTCTACATAAAATGTTATTTTTTTCAATTTTTTTATTATAAATTAGTTTTTTTATTATATTTATTATATATAATTTTAACAATCTCAACAAATATAACAGCATATATATCAGTACTTATATCGTTTTTTAATTTATATTCATTAGGTTCTATTTGTTCTTTATTTATATCAAAAATAATTCTTTGTAAACAAATTATTATATTACTTTCAGTTATACTAGATACTGTAAAAGTAGATTTATTATTAAATCCATAAGTTAAAATCATTAAATTTAAATCTCTAATTACTGCTATATTATTCTCTATATCTGAATTTAGTATAACATATTTAGAATTAGATATTATTTTTCTAAATTCCGCTATATTATTTATTTGAGTATCTATTACAATAAATTCAAATTTTATATTTTTCATATTTGAAATATTTTTATCATTAATAAATATAATATTTTCTTTACAGATAATGTCACTTAATTCTTTTTTTACATATAATTCATTTTTTTGATTAGTTACTATACCCACCAAAAACATTTTATATACCTCTATTAATTAATTATACTAATATTATTAATTAATATTAATTATTTATACGCCAAAAGAATATTTTTCCATAATTATTTTAATTATTAGTTATATTATTTTCTATATTATTTGTTATTATTTCATTACTGCTAACAATATTTGTAGATGTAACCACTGTATTGTTTATTTGAGAATTTTTATTTATATTTCCTGCTGCAACAAATAGTATTATTACTGTACAAGTTGCTATTATATATGAAACAATTTTAGATTTATCAATAACAAAAAACATATTTACCTCCTGAAATAAGTTAATATGATTATATGCTCTTGGTTTTTGATTTATTCTAATTTAGTATTATGTTTTTTCATTATTGCTATATATTTTTCTAAGATTTTAATATATTTAATTAAATTATATTAATTATTCAATTTTTTTATACTAATATCTTCAATTTGCATTAATTTTTTAGCTACATTTATAAAATTACATTCTATATCTGTTAAAAATATTTTAGTAATTCCCTTATTCCTTTTGTCATTTTGCAAATTATTTATATTGATATAATCTTTTACTTCCTTTGCCACCATTTTTCCTGTATTAATTATATCTACATTTTTTCCTACTTCTTTTTTTATACTATCTATAAATAAAGGATAATGTGTACATCCTAATATAAGTGCCTCAATGTTTTTTATATCTTTGACATATTCATGTACTGCAAGTTTTGCTATATCATTATTAATCCATCCCTCTTCTGCCATTGGTGCTAACAATGGACATGCTTTACTTTGTACATCTGATTCTTTTATGTTTTGCTTTATTTTCTTTTCCCAGCCCTTACTTCTTATTGTTCCTGCTGTAGCAATAATTCCTATTTTTCTAATATTATTATCTTTTAAATATTTTACTGTTGGTTCTATTATTCCTATTATTGGTATATTAAATATTTTTTGCATTTCTTCAAGTGCTTGGCTTGTAGCTGTTCCGCATGCAATTACTATTAGTTTTACATTATTATTAATTAAATCTTCTATTCTTTTTTTACAAAGTTTTATTATTGTTTTTTGAGATTTACTTCCATATGGAAAACTTGCAGTATCTCCTATATATATATAGTTTTCATTTGGAATAAGTTTTTGTATTTCTTTTAATACTGTTACTCCTCCTACTCCAGAATCAAATACTCCTATTGGTCTTTTGTCCATTACTTTACTTCCTTCCTTTTATCATACAAATTTATATTAAACTATTATACTTTAAATTTATATATTTTTCTACATTTTATGCACAATTTAATAATATATTCATAGAATATATTAAGTAAACACAAAAGATTATTTTGGGTTTATAGGTAAATCCCTAAAAAAACCTAAATATTTTATATAAGGATGATTTTAAGTTATGGAATATGAAAAAAATATATGTCCAGTTTTAAATGTTGATGGAATTTTAGCATCTGGAAAACAATACGATTTAGATATTACTTTACCAGAAGATAATAGAAGTGTTATTTATGGTATTGTAAAAGATTGTTATCAAGAACCTGTATGTGATGCTGTAGTAAAATTAGTAGAAGTTGTTTGTGAATGTGGTAAAGAAGAAAGAAGACCAGTTTCTCATACATTTACTGACAAAAATGGTGAATTTGTTTTTGGACCTCTTTGCTCTAACAGATTTTATGAAATAGAAATTTGGGTAGATCAAGTAAAACATTGCAAAGTATGTACTAAAGTAGAGCATAATGGTGATTGTTTAAAAGGAATAAAAATGGATTGCAAAAAAGAACTTAATAATAACTGCTCAAAAGATAATTGTAATAATAAAACTGAAAATTGTGATAAAAAAGAAGATAATTGTAATAAAAGACCTGAGCATTGCAAACCATGTTGCAGACCATTTTAACTTTTAAAGGACTACTAAATTAATAGTAGTCCTTTTCTTATTGTATAGGAAAAATCGACAGATTTTGACTATACAACAAGGTTAGGCATCCTTTCAAATATTACCATAACTGTATTTATTAAATTTTCCTACACTTAATCTTATAATTAAATTTATATTAAAATAAAGTGTTACATAAATTAATTTATTATACTATTCCCATTTTTCTAGCAAATTGTCTTCCCATTTTTATCATTTTTTTTCTACTTGGTTGCATTGTTTCTGAACAAACCATAGTTACACCTGCTGAAATAAGTCCTCCTATTATCATTCCTTTTATGAATTTCATACTCATATATTTCCTCCTTCATATTATTTTTTTACTATTATTCCTATTTTTTAATTTTATATACCTTTTATATAGAGAATATGTTTGATAAATTGCAGTTATAATCAAAAAAATTCCAAAGCATTTTCTAAGTATTCCAATCTCTAATTTGGTAGAAAGTACTGATCCTATAATTGTTCCTACTAATCCCCATACACAAATTGGAATTGCTACTTTAAAATTAATGTTCTTATTTTTTATATAAATAATTATTGCTGTAATAGCCATTGGAATAAAAAATACCACATTGCTTCCCTGCGCAACATTTTGTTCTATGTTTAAAAACATAGTCAACAATAAAATTAGAATGGTTCCTCCTCCCATTCCTAATCCACCAATTATTCCAGCAATTATTCCTATAAAATATTCTATAATATTCACCTCATTATAGAATTAATACCTGCATAAAACAAAAATAAAACAAAACTTATCTGTAGAAATTTTTTTGGTATTTTATTTAATAGAATTCCTCCTATTAATCCTCCAAAAATTCCTCCTATTGCACATTTTATTCCCAAAGGCCAATATATAAAATTATTTTTGTTATATATAATAGCAGTTACAATTGTCATTAATAATACTGTAAAAAGTGAAGTTGCTCTTGCTTGTTTTTCATTTAGTTTAAATATATTCGTATATGCTTGTATTAATAAAAGTCCTCCACCTGCTGAAAATAATCCGCTAATAAATCCGGTAATAATTCCAACTAATATTTTTTTCATTATACACACTCTCTATTTTTAGTATGTATATATTATGTTAAATTATTCCCATTTTTAGCATTTTTATAACCTTTTTTATAATATTCCTCAAATTTGCTTTCTGCAATTTCTGTTAACACTTTATCACATAATAACATTTGACCTATTATTTTTTGTTTTAGTGAATTATCTTTAATATTATCTACTTTATCAAAAAACATTTGTAATTCTTTTAAATATCTTTTATTTTTTTCTTTCCAATCTTTATTTTTTGTATTTACATTATTTTTGTTTAGCATTGTTACTCCTTTTACTCTTATAGTATATTTTATTACTCTTGTAGTTATATTTTTGTTTGTATCTGTAATTTTAATATATTGCATGGTAAAATACAAGCATATAATAAAATTATTTTTACATTATTAATGGAAGGTTGTGCTATATGATAAAAATTAAACTATCAGATTTATTAGGCAAACATAAGATGACTCAAGCAGCACTTTCAAGAGCTACTAATATACGACCTGCTACAATATCAAAGATGTACTATGAAGAATCTAAGCGTTTAGATATTTCACAACTAAATCGTATTTGCTCTGTATTTAATTGTGAAATATCTGATTTATTTGAGTATATTCCTGATAATAAAAATCAGCAGTAAAATTATTAGTTTTAATGTTACTTGGTAGTTAAGTTTAATGTATTATACAATAAATACTAGCGTATATGCTAGTATTTATTTTCGCCTTTTTTCAATTCTTCTATTTCTTTCCTCTATTTTTCTTTTGTTTTCTCTATTTTTCTAACTTTATTATTTCTTTTAATTTTTCTATTAAATAATCAACATCATTTTTACAATTATCTTTACCAAAAGATATTCTTAATGTTCCATCTATTAAGTCTTTATTTAATCCTATTGCTGTTAACACATGTGATGGATGTGGAGATGAAGTAGAACATGCTGAACCAGCAGAAGCACAAATTCCATATTTATCTAATTCAAGTAATAAATTTTCTCCTATTATATTTTTAAAACTTACATTAGCATTTCCTGCTAATCTATTTACAATATCTCCATTTATTTTAGCATCTTTAAATTCTTTTTTTATTTTTGAAAAATAATAATCTCTAAGTTCCTTTATTTTCTTATTATATTCTTCATATTCATTATATATTAATTCAATAGCTTTTCCTAATCCTACTATTCCTGCAACATTTTCTGTTCCTGCTCTTTTATCATTTTCTTGTAAGCCTCCATCTTGTAATTTTTTAAATTTTATACCATTTTTAACATATAATACTCCTACTCCTTTAGGTGCATAAAACTTGTGCCCAGACAATGATAACATATCTATATTTAGTTTTTTTACATCTATTTTTATATTTCCTATTGCTTGAACTGCATCAGTATGAAATACTATATTTTTTTCTTTTGCAATATTTCCTATTTTTTCAATAGGTTCAATTGTTCCTATTTCATTATTGGCAAACATTATACTTATTAATATAGTTTTTTCAGTAATTGAATTTAATAATTCTTCTAAATTTATTATTCCATTTTCATCAACATTTAAATATGTTACTTCAAATCCCTCTCTTTCTAATGCTTTACAACTTTCTAATACAGCATGATGCTCTATTTTACTAGTTATAATATGATTTCCCTTATCAATATTTGCATAGGCAAATCCCTTTATAGCTAAATTATCACTTTCACTTCCACATGATGTAAAATATATTTCATTAATATCACAATTTAGTGATTTAGCAACTTGTTCTCTTGCATTTTTTATAGCTCTTTTAGCTTTTCTTCCTAATGAATACATAGCAGACGCATTTCCATATTCTATTCCTAAATATGGTATAATCTCCTTTATAACTTCTTGCCTTACTGGTGTTGTTGCAGCATGATCTAAATATATTATTTTCATTTTCTTACCTCTCAAACAAAAAAATTACATATATTTAATTATATGTAACCTTTTATTTATTATGACCTATATTATCTGAATTCCATCTATCTAATCTTATATTTTTATATGTTTCAACTACTTGAGAATATTTTCTATATTCTTCCTCCCATATCATTTCTGGAATTTTATCAAATGCATTAAATACTTTTTCTGCTTCACTTAAAAATATTATTTGCTCTTGTGGGCTCATCTTTATATATCTTTTTGAAAATGCATATAATTTATCTAACATTTGATTTGCCTGAATAAAACTCCAAAAATCTTTTACCTTTATTCCTGCTAATTTTAACTGTAATATTGAAAATGTAATTAGTCCAAATATTATAAATAATAGTATATATATTATTACAATCAGTTCCATTTTTCTTTCCTTTCGTATAAATGTATATATATTATACCATAAATTTATATAATTCAAATAGTTTCAATTTATTTTTCTAAAAATTATTAACTAATAGTATTACTAGTTGTCATTAGTGATGGGGAATATTGACAAATATTTATTATACTAATTATTTCTTTTTCTATACAAAAAAGAAGGGGGCTTATTTAAAATCCCCCCTCTGACCTGATTTTATTGACGAACATATTCATCAATAAATTTTTCCAATATTGGTGTTATATCTCTTTTTTCTCCTACCATGATATTGTCCTTAAAATTGTATGCTGCATGAAGCAGAACTGTTCTCATAAATTCCTTGGATGTTTCTTGTGGATTTGCTCCGCTTTTTTCCTGCAATAGTTCTTTCATTGCCACTTTTTGTTTAATTCCGCAATATTGTCTGGAGAAAAAGCTAAGGAATTTTGCCAACACTTCTGCAATTTCTTCCTTGTTGCTTTTACAGCTTGCGATGTTCATTCTTGCAGAATTTTTCATTGTCTCTACAACTTCTTCACAGGTCATTTTTCTTCCTCCATTTTGTCTTTCTTTAATGTGAAATTTCTACCTATGACACTTTATGTCATACAATTTATTATACACTTTTTTACAATATTTGTCAATCTCATTTCCATATATTGTATTTATTTGTTTTTTTAAATTATATGCTTTATGTATTTATAAAACACGACTGGTTATAATTTATACAACCAGTCGTGAAATGTTTAAGTTTCTTCCTTGTCACCTTTCCAAAACATGGAACAGTCATTGTTAATAGCCCATTTTGCAATTTTAGGTTCTTGCTCTTCTCTAAATTCTTCATAAGATTTGCTACTAATCTCTTCAAAACTGAAAGTCTTGTAAACTTTAGCTTTGTAAATTTCGTGCAACTTTCTAATTGGATATTGGCGTGAGCTATATGTATCAAAAGCCCATCCTTTATTTACATAGAGAACATGCATTGTAAAATCTTTTCCATCATCACTGTGTGGAGAAAACCTCTTTATTGCAAGAAATTCTATGTAACCCTTTTTTAAAGCTTTACATATTTCAAAGCAGATTGAGTAGCAATATCCCCGACACATTTGAGTTTCAATAAATTCATACAATTTTTCATTCTCCTGCTTGATATCATTAAACTCGTTTTTACCAAGTGCCTTGCCTTTTGTTGTGCATACTAAAAAGTATATTTTTTCTGACAGCAACTGTGAGAATCCAAACATAGCTCTTTTAAATACCTTCATAGATACTAGCCATCCAACAAAGTATATCAACATAAAAGTAATAATTGCTATATTAGTAGTCATAGAAAATTCAATATCTTCACATACATCAATTATAAATAATGGAATGAATGGGGAAATATAGGCGACTGCCCAAAACATAAAGCAAAGTAACTCAATTATGTGTTGCTTTGAAGTTAGTTGCAAAAGCATATCTTGTGACTCTTTGTCAAACTCCTTGTAAATGGTCTTCCGCATAAAATACTTAATCATTTTTTACCAACCTTTCTGTAATAATTTTATAGTTACATAATATATATTATAGCATGCATTCTGTATGTTTTTCAACTAATATGTACATTTTTTACTTATTTTATGATACACTTCTAATAAAAATTGTTAAAAAGGATACCTAATCTTGTTGTATAGTCAAAATTAATACGAATACTGAAATAAGTTTAAATTAACCACAATATGGTATCTACAAAGTTATTATATAGACTTTTTTTTTAAATTATACTATAATATGATTATCAACTGGTATAACCAGATTTATAGGAGGAAACTGTCATGATCAAAATCGAACGGAATCAACAGTGTGTAATTGTCTATGATGAAGATGAAAGCAGAGGTATTGCTTTCCCCAGTGGAGAGAACACAGATGTGAAACAGTATGTTGCAGAATTGCAAAAATGTGTAGAAGTCATTCGGCCAGGTATTGTTTTAATACCGCTTCTCTTTGATCTTCGATATAAAGAAAACAGTAGGCCAATGCAGTTGTTTCTTGAATCTAATGATATACAAAGTGTATTGGAAGATGATGCAACAGCAGAAAAACTCTATAAGTTTTATTTTGAACATGCTATTCTTCAGATTAGCCCAACAAGTAGGTCTTATATTTTTTTTAAGTAATTACCTTGTAGCTAATTAAGACCAAAACTCCATCCAAGCAATTGCTAGGATGGAGTTTTGGTTAGTTAACACAATATTTTTAGTAGATATTTAATGTTTTATAAGTTTTTTAAATATTATATTCCACTTTAATTATCTTCATTTTAAAAGCCATCCTCTCATGGATGATATTTCTACAATAAAAATCCCACCAATTATAGTGGAACTTTTATTTTTAATTATTATCCAACATTAAAATCTTCTGATAGTCTATCTTTAAATTCTTCTCTGAATAGGGTTTCACATTTTTTTGCCTCACTACCATAAATCCTTGTAATTTTATTTGCATTTTTATCAAGTTCTATTCCAAGTAGCCATTCGTTATTGCTATCATATAGTACTAATACAACTCTATCATTATATATGAAACTGTCACTTTGCATATTATTTAATGAAACACCCACTTTGCCTAAAATATACATTGCATTTCCTTTTACACTGGTTAATTGAACACTTATATAGCTGTTTCTAGCAGCTTTTAAGTTGCTTAATACAATAAAAGTAACAATTATTCCTATTATAATAATTGCAATTATTATATAGATAATCCCCTTTTTATTATTTATCTTATCTTTTAAATTACTCATAATTATTCTCCCAATATATATTTTGTTTAATTATTTTCAATTTTTCTTGCTACTACTGCAAATCTTCCATCTTCTTGTGAATATTCACAAGTGCTTAAAGTTAATAGTTGGTCTCCATATTCTGCTATAACACCTGTTTCATATAGACTTGATTTCTTACAATTTTCTACAAACTCATCATATTCTGATTTGTTTTCTGCATTTACAAAATAATAATATCTAAATACATTCTCCTCATCTTGATAATAAACTCTTGAATTAAATACTGCCATTATTTCATAAGTTGTATCTTCTTCTGCAGTAGTAAATCTTATTAGCTTATGCTCTTTATAGAATTGTTCATCTTGATATTTTATTAAATCCTCAAATATCAAACCTTTTTTATTTCTATGACCATAAATTAAAAGATTAGAGCTAGGTATAGTGAAATCATAATCTTTGTCTAAAAATAGTGAGCCACCTGTCACTTTTTCTTTTTTATAACTATGTGTCAAGTAATAATCATTGTTATCTGCTTGGCATACTGGATAACTGATATTTGTTCCTTCTATCTCTAACCAACCTACAACCTCTGAATTTTCTTTTTGCAATTCTGCTATCTGTAACATTCTCTCTGTTTTCTTAGGGGTTATATCTATATCTGGTATATCTATTGTATCTATAACCTGTGATATTTCAATTTGTTTTTGATTATTTAGATACTCATCTATTTTAATTCTAATGATTAGGACCAATGAACATACTAATATAATACTTAATAATCCTATAATTAGTTTTTTAGTGCTGCTCATTTTATTATGATTTGCCATTTTCTATACTTCCTTTATTTAAAAGTAGGGTAGATGAACTTTATTTTTTATCTACCCTATAAAAATATTAATTAAAATTTCTTTACAATTGCTATTCCAGCTACTGATAATGCACTTAATACAGAGCATACAATAGTTACTATATCATTTGAACCTGTTTTAGGTGTTTCGTCTTTTATATGTTCATTTGTATTATCTTCAATATTTGCTTTTTCAGCTAATACATAAGTAGAAAAGTGGTCAGTTTCAAATGTAGCATAATTATCTTCTACTTTTACTGTATATTCAGTTTTAGTTTCATTTTCATCTACTCTATATACTGTTAATCTTGAAGTATCATATCCACTTGGTATAGGAATACTTAATTTAACTTTGCCATTTGGTTGTACTTTGATATTGTTATTTATTAGTGAAATATCAAAAGCTACAAACTTACTAGTATTGTCTTCTAATACTTTTACTAATGTATTATATATTGTTCCTTCTTTTATACTTTCAACTACAAGTTTTGTATCTTCAGGAACAATCTTTGTCGAAGTCTCAATTTTAATATTTGTATTGCTATCTTCTATGTTTACCTCTGTTTCTGTGGTTTCAGTTGTTTTTTCTTTTTCTAAAATAACAATCCCCATAGCTGAACCATCTATACATACTGTATAGAAATTATCAATATTAGAATTTAATAATTTTTCTTTATATGTATCATTAAAGTCGTCATACCCAGCCTTTAAAGTTATTTCATTATCCTTAAATTCAGATAATGCTTTTTTTACTATAGGTAAACTATATTCAATATAATCTTCAGATTTATCTTCTATATTTTCTGGTATTATTATTTTATCTAAAAATAGCTCATTGCCAACCCTTATTGTTCCACAAAATAAATCGTTTTTAAATACTTGCATAGAACCTGTATAGCCAGTTGCAAATGGTATTGAGTCTCCTGCTCTTGAAGTCACATTTAATATAATACTACTATCATTAAGTATCTCACTGTAATAATTTTCTACAACTTCAAATTCGTCTAAATTTCTATTTCCATTTTTATCAATAATCATTAAATAGTATTTAGGTATATTATTCTCAATTCTATTTATAATTTTACTTTCTTCTTCAAGATTATGATTATTAGAATTATTATAGATAATATTTATTGTTTTATATGATGACAAATCTCCAGATGGAGAAGATACAAATAAACTTATTTCACCTTTTAAATCCTCTGTTATCCAAGCTCCAATCTCAATATTTTGCTCTTTTAATGCAATAATATCAATATTATTTTGAGCAAATATTAAATTAATCTTATCTTTCAGTTTTTTATTACCTACTAATCTGTCAGAACTTGTTGGTATGTGCTCTTGCATTGCTTGCTTTTCAGAAATGTCTAATTCAACTTTATCAGGTAAAATATTTATTAAATTATCTAAATATTCTTGATTAACTTTATCTACGGCATAAACAACATTTACATTTGTATTAAATAAACACATTAATAACAATACTAAGCCTAACATTACTAATATTTTTAAGCAATTCATTTTTTTCATCTCTTGTTCACCCCCTCTCTTTTGTAAAAGTGTAATGTTCAAATTAGACATTATTTTTCATAATTTTACATTATCTGATGGAAGTATATCATTAAATAAATTGTTTTTCAAGTACTATTAATACTTCATTTTAATTAACGGCATATATAATAAATAGTAGAGTTTTTTGATTCTCTACTATTTATTATTTCTATATTCAATTAAACCTTCAACTTTACATTCTAGCACATAGCAAAGTTTTGCTAACAGATTAAAATCAATCTTTGTAGCTTTGTTTTCTCTTAATAATCTTATTTCTGGAATCTAACATTAGCTTTTGAACTTAGTTCATAAGTAGATATGTTTCTTTTGATCATTATATTATCTAACTTCATATTTATATTTCCAAATTTAATTTCTATCATAACTGTTTTATTCAAATTATTTGTCTTATTCATTACATAACACTCCTTGCTTCTTTTAAAAGCATTTTATCCTATGTACTACTTTATTTTAATATGTTCTTGTGTACTACTTTACAGACAAGTATTGCTTTGCTATAATCTGTTCTAAATAATAAAATAAAGTAGTAGGGATGATTATGTGGCAAAAAAATTAAGAATTTGATTATTTTTTTATATTTTCTATTATAAATATTTCTATTGCATATATGATAACTTCTTATTGTGGAATACAAAATATTATATCTTAAATAATTATACTCTATTTTCTTTTAATTTTTGTACTTGTTCTTGAATCATTTTATTAGAACTTTTTAAAAACAGACAAAAAAATAATACCAAGGAAATCTTTTAAACCCTTGATATTACTATGGTGCCAACGAAGTAGTTATTTACAACTTTTTGGCTCTCTTGACGATTGATACAAATATCAATCAAACTATATAAAGATTAACAGATTCTAAAATAAAAATCAAGTAATTTTATTAAAAATATTTATGGAAATTTTTTTTATTAAATGTGATGAATCTCAAAAAACTGAATTTTAAACTTATATATATATTCTAAATATAAATGAATTAATATATTTTATATTTTTGTTTACTAAATTAAGTCAGGTACAAAGTGTATCTATTTTTTATTGTAAGATAAAGACATTGCCAATTAAATCTAACAGCAATGTCCTTATCTGTGGCATTTTAAGTTTTATTAACGCGATATTCACCTCTACCTGTAGCAGTTATAAGCCCCTTTTTCTTAGCAAGATATAAAGCATTATTGATAGTTCCAGTAGTCAGATTAGGAAAGTAACGTTTCAAATCCTTAATAGTAAAAGAACTCATACTTAACATATAATCTCTTACTTGTTTAACCTGACTGCCTTTTTCGACTTTAGATTCAGCAACTGTATCTAATTCTTCTGAAACAGATGCAGTATCATCGACAATCGGTTTTTCAACCAATGTTTCTTTAGCTGTATCAACAGTATCCGAATCATGATGTTCCTGTTCCATAGTGCTTGCTGCAACTTCTTCTATGACCTCAATTGTTTCTGATAATCCTGCAGTTTCATTTACAACATCTGAAATCACATCAGAATTTTGTACTATTGCACTGGATTCGATTTTTTCAACTGTATCATTGCTTTCATCTTTATCATCTGACTCAACTTCCTGTGAGACAGTATTGTCTGCAGGTAATGCACTTTTATCAGAAACAAAAGTCATGCTAAAATCATCAATTTCTTGAATGATTTGTGCAATGAAAGAAAATGACTCTGGATGTGCAGGTATTTGAACTACAATCCGTTCTCTGTTGCAGTTAACACTAAAATTAGGTAACTTTTCAGTGGATGTTAGATTTTGCAAAAGAGTTGCAAAAATCTTGTTAAACTTGCTAATATCTTTGGATGAAAAAGAGATTCTGTATTCATCTCCTACTATAGCCATAGAAAAAACCTCCTTATAATGTACTTGATGATTAGCAACTTCTCGAATTTTGTTGGTAGCTCTAGTTACAATTCTTGATACATAGCTTTGAGAAATACTCAGTTTTTCAGCAATATCTGTCTGTGATACCTCTCCCATTCGATAAAGAATTGCAAGTCTCGTTTTTTCTTCCAGATAGTTAAGAATAATACTCACTAACTGAATAAAAGCATCTTTGTTTACTATTCTTTCAACAAAGTCAGACTCAGAATGTGCAATTGTGTCTCCTAAGGTAAGCTCTTTACCTTCTCCATCATTTCCAATAGGCTCAT
>CALXYR010000037.1 GCA_944393025.1 uncultured Clostridia bacterium
GTTTGAAATTTAATCAACGTACAAAAAGTACGCCTCATAAATTTCAAACTCGTTTTCCTAGCCAAAATTTAATTCTTTTCCAATCTGATTTGCGCAAAAAAAGAGATGATAATATACAGTTGTTTTTGGCTAAAAATCAATATTCTGAAATAGAGTATGTTTCTCAAAATATAGTTAAACTTGTACGAGATGAAAAATATAGATTTAAAGATATTGCAGTAATTACAAAAGACTTAGAGGAATATGCAAATTTGTGTAAAGCCATATTTAATAAATATAATATTCCGGTATTTATAGATGAGAAAAAAGATTTAAGTCAAAATGTTTTAGTAAAATATATACTTGCTGTAATAAATATATTTGCAAGAAATTGGTCACAAGAAAGTGTTATGGAATATATTAAAACTGGTTTGGTAGAAGATATAGATGAAAGTGATATATATATTTTAGAAAATTATGCTTTAAGATGGGGAATTAAAGGTCCTAAATGGTATAGTGGAGAATGGAATTTCTATAATGAAACTGAAGAAGAACAAGAAAAGATTTTACATATTAGAGAAAAAATAGTTAAGCCACTTCTAAAATTTAAAGAAAGTTTATCAAATACAAAAGAAGTAAAAGATATAACAAAAAAATTATATGAATTTTTAATAGAGAATCATATTAATCTAACTATGGAAACAAGAATAAAAGAACTAGAAGAAATAGGAGAGATAGAAAAAGCAAAAGAATATGAAACAAGTTTTGGATTGATTGTGGATATCCTAGATGAAATTGTTTTACTTCTTGGAAATAAAAAAGTAACTTTTGATAAATATGCAGATATATTAAAAATAGGACTTGGCAGTACTGGTCTTGGAAGAATACCAGGAACGCAGGACCAAGTTGTAGTAGGTGATGTAGATAGATCTAGAAGTCATAAAGTAAAAGCTGTTTTTATAATTGGTTTAAATGACGGAATGTTCCCAAGCATAAACAAGACAGAAGGATTTTTCAATGATAATGATAGAGAAAATATGAAAGAAAGTGGAGCAGAACTTGCAAAAGGTACAATAGAAAAGCTTTATGATGATAACTTCAATATATATAAAGCATTTTCTACGGCAGAAGAAAAAATATATTTATCTTATGCTTCATCAGATTTAGAAGGAAAATCGTTAAGACCATCAGTTTTAGTAAATAGACTAAAGAAAATATTTCCAAGTATAATAGAACAAAGTGATGTTATAGAAAAGAAAAGTGAAGTTATAACTAAAATGAGTACATTTGAAGAATTATTAAATCAGTTTAGATATTTTAGAGATGGAAAAGAAATAGATACAATATGGTTTGAACTATATGAGTATTATTCAAACAGTACTGAATGGAAAGAAAAATTAGAAAATAGTTTAAAGGCTTTAAATTTTAGTATTGAAATAGATAAAATAGATAAAGAAGTAGTAGAAAAGCTATATGGAGATACTTTAAAAACAAGTGTATCAAGATTAGAGCAGTATCAATCTTGTCCGTTTTCGTATTACTTAAAATATGGACTAAAATTATCTGAAAGAGAAGAATTTAAAATTCAAGCAATAGATACGGGAAATTTTATGCATGATGTAATAGATAGTTTTTTTGATAAATTAGAAGAAAGAGATATTAAAGTAAAAGATTTAGAAAAAGAAGAACAAGAAGAAATTGTTGATGAAATTATAGAAGAAAAATTAAATTTAAAAAGAAACTATATTTTTACAAGTATACCAAAATATAAAGTCCTTGCTAATAGATTAAGAAAAGTTATAAAAAAATCTATAGAATATATAGTAGACAGTTTGAAGTGTAGTGATTTTGAAGTAATGGGACATGAAATGGAGTTTAAAGATGGCAAAGAATTTCCAGCAATAAAAATGACACTAGAAAATGGTAAAGAAGTTGAAATAACAGGAAAAATAGATAGAATAGATATTGCCAAAACTCCAGATGGAAACTATATTAGAATAATAGACTATAAATCATCTACAAAAGATATTAATTTGAATGAAGTTGTTTCAGGAATTCAATTACAGCTACTTACATATTTAGATGCTATATGTGAAATAGAAGATGTAATGCCAGCAGGAGTGCTATATTTTAATTTAATTGATCCTAGTGTAAAATCAGCAAATAAAATAGATGAAGAAAAATTGCAAGAAGAAATTAGAAAACAGTTTAAAATGAAAGGTCTAATTTTAGCAGATATAGATATTGTAAAAAAAATGGACAAAAAACTAGAGAAGGGAAACTCAAATGTAATTCCAGCATATATAAATAAAGAAGGAAATTTGGCTAATAAATCTAGTACAATAACAAGAATCCAATTTGAAAATTTGCAAAAGTACACAAATAAGATAATAAAACAAATTTCAAATGCAATTTTATCAGGAAATATTAATGTAAAACCATATTATAAAATAAAACAAGGAAAAACACCTTGCGAATATTGCAAATATAAATCAATATGTAATTTTAATACTGGTATTTGCAAAAAGGAATACAATTATATTGGTAATAGCGAAAAAGAATATATATTAGAACAAATAAAGTCTGTAGTAGATTAGTTAAAACTATAAGTTTAACTTAATATATTTATAGGAAAATAGAGAAATTTAAGTAAGAAATTCATTTAAATCTAAAATATAAAGGAGAATGCAAAATGGATTTAACTAATAGTATAATTATTCATCAAAATATAAATGGAACAGAATTTATTCAATTTAGAAAATTATTAGAATTTCCTAATTTAAAACATTGTTACACACTAAGAAAAAATGGAATTAATATTCAAATAAAAGATGAAGATAATACAGATTTAATAAATAGTTATAAAAAAGTAGCAAATGCACTTGAAGTTGATTGGAAACATATTGTAAAACCACATCAGACTCATACAGATAGAATAGAAAGTGTAGAAAATTATAGTAAGCATTTAGAAGAAGTAGATGGGCTAATAACAAACAAAAAAGATATAATATTATGTACTACATCTGCAGATTGTACATCATTATTGTTCTATGATGATAATAAAAAAGTAGTAGCAGATATTCACTCTGGTTGGAAAGGAACACTTCAAAAAATAGGTAAAAAAGCAGTAAAAAAAATGATTAAAGAATATGGGTGCAATCCAAAAGATATTATTTGTTGTATAGAACCACATATAAGAAAATGCCATTTTGAAGTAGAAGAAGATGTAATGCAAATGTTCAAAAAAGAATTTGAATATACTGGTAGAATTAATGATATTATTGAAGTGGGGAGAAAAATAAACAGTGCACAAAAATATAATATTGATACAACATTAATAAATAAAATTATTTTAGAAGAAGCAGGATTACAAGAAGAAAACATAATAGACAGTAATATTTGCACAGTATGTAGTAGTAATTTGTTTCATTCATATAGGGTAGATAAAGAAACATCAGGTAGAAATGGTGCTTTTATAGGAATGGTATAAATTAAGTAAAATAATGATAATAGATTAAAATAGATAGAAAGGAGAAAAATATGTTTCAAAAAATAAAAAAAGGTGATACAATAGGAGTTATTGCTCCATCATCAAAAATAGATGAAGATGATTTAGAAACAATAAACAATTCTGTTTTATTAATGGAGAGTACAGGTCTTAAAGTAAAATTTGCTAAAAATGCTTTTAGTAAAACATTAGGATATAGCGCTACACCTGATGAAAAAGCAGAAGATATAAAAGAAATGTTTTTAGATAATGAAGTTAAATTAATATTTGCAGTTAGTGGAGGGTTTAATTCAAATTCATTATTTGAATATTTAGATTATGATGTAATAAAAAATAATCCAAAGCCACTATGTGGATTTAGTGATACTACCTCATTAACAAATATAATTTATGAAAAAACAGGGGTCATTACATTTAATGGTCCAACATTTAAAGCACTAACATCTTGGGCTACACCATATGCTTATGAAGAAGTAGTAAAAAGATTTATAGATGGAAATATGCAGTTAGGGCAAGATGATGATGAGTATATAACTATAAGAAAAGGACAATCAGAAGGAGTATTGGTTGGAGGAAACTTAAGTTTAGTAAATGAAATGGTAGCAGGAAAGTATAGTATAGATTTTAAAGATAAGATATTATTTATAGAAGAATTTTGCTTAGAGACTCCACCAGAAGGTGTAAGTAATTATTTATATCATATGAAGCAAAATGGTGTATTTGATAAAATAAAAGGAATATGGGTAGGAAATTATGATGGAAGTGTAGCACTAGAAAAAATACTACTAGATGTAATAGGAAATAAATATAGTTTTCCAATAATTAAGTCCAATAATTTTGGTCATACAGAGAAGAAAACAGTAATACCAGTAGGTGGAAGAGCAAGGATTGACACTAACAAAAAAGTAAAAATAGAAATAATAGATAATTTTATGATATAAGAAATTAAGAACAAATACAATTTCTTAGAAAGGAACAAATAAAATGTACAATAATTGGGAAGAACTAGAGGAATCTATAGAAAATTGTAATAAGTGTAAATTATGCAAAACAAGATTAAATATTGTTTTTGGAACAGGAAATAAAAACGCTGATATAATGCTTATTGGCGAAGGTCCTGGAGGAGATGAAGATAAGCAAGGTATTCCATTTGTAGGAAAAGCAGGGCAATTAATGAATAAAGCTTTTGAAGGATTAGAGATAGAAAGAGAAAAGCTATATATAGCAAATATTGTAAAATGCAGACCACCATCTAATAGAGTACCAGAAGATGATGAATGTGCATCTTGCTTAAATTACTTAAGGAATCAAGTTATTTTAGTAAAACCAAAAATAATTGTTCTTTTAGGAAGTACTGCACTAAAAAATATTTGTGGTAAAGAATATTCTATAACATCAGCAAGGGGAAAATGGATTGAAAAAAAAGGAATATTATATATGCCAACTTGGCATCCAGCAGCACTTTTAAGAGATGAAAATAAAAAGATAGAATTTTGGAAAGATTTAAAAGAAGTAATGCGAAAGTATAAAGAGATTGTAAAATAAACAATAATAATTTTATAAGAACTGTTGGAATATAATAAAAATCTAAATAGAATGGAGGCTAGTGTTTTATGAAAAATAAATATTATGAAAAAATAGATTATGAGTTATTAGATAGAAAGATAGCATATAAAGGGAAAAGAGTTGTAGTAGAAGAGTTGCATTATAAAAATCCAAGAACAAATGATGTATTATATAGAGAACATGTTTTAGCAGGGCATGCAGCAATAATTATACCTATAACTAACGATAATAACTTTATAATGATTAAAGAACCACGCACACCTATAGGAAAAACAGTTTTAGCCTTTCCAGCAGGAATTATAGAAAATGGTGAAACAGAAGAGGAAGGAGCTATAAGAGAGTTAGAAGAAGAAATAGGTTATAAAGCTAGAAAAATAAAAAAGTTAAGACAAGTTTACCCAGCTATGGGTTATTCAAATGAAAAAGTTGTAATATTTTTAGCTAAGGATTTAATAAAAACTCAAAGACATTTAGATGAAAAAGAAGATATTGAAATTATAGAAGTACTAAAAGAAGAATTAAAACAGATGCTAGATAATGGCGAATTTGAAACATCTATGGAATTGATAGGATTATTACACTATTTTATGTATGAAAATGAATAAAGAACAAGTGGTCAAAATCTTGACAATAAAACAATTAGAATATTATTATAAGATTATTAAAATGAATAATATGAAAGGAATATTGAAGATGAACGAAAAAATAAAAAAATATACAGAATATTGTTTGAATTGTCCTACAAAACCATGCAGTAATAATGGGTGTCCATTAAATAATGATATACCAACATTTATAAAATTAGTAAAAGAAGAAAAAATAGAAGAAGCATATAAAATTCTTTCAAAAACTACTGTTTTAGGAAGTATATGTGGAAGAATATGTCCTCATATGAAACAATGTCAAGGTAGTTGCATAAGAGGAATAAAAGGAGATCCTGTACAAATTGGAGAAATAGAAGCATTTGTTTTTGATAAAGCATTAAAAAACAAGTGGTATAAAAATATCGAAAAAACAACAGAATTACAAGGAAAAAGGGTAGCTGTGGTTGGAAGCGGACCTTCAGGATTAACATGTGCCAGTTTTTTAGCAAGGAGTGGAGCAGAAGTTACAATATATGAAAAATACAATAAACTTGGAGGAATTTTAGAACATGGAATACCTAATTTTAGATTGGAAAAAAATATATTGAATAGAACAATAGAAGCAATATTAGATATGGGCATAAAAGTAGAGTATAATAAAGAGTTGGGAAAAAACTTAAATTTAGAAGATTTAGAAAAAGAGTATGATACAATATTTTTAGGATTTGGTGCTAATATACCTTCTAAAATGAATATAGAAGGAGAAAATTTAGAAGGTGTTTATGGAGGAAATTGCTTATTAGAAAAAGGAGAACATCCATCATACATTGGAAAAAAAGTTGCAGTAATAGGTGGGGGAAATGTTGCAATGGATTGTGCTAGAACAATAAAAAAATTAGGAGCAGAGAAAGTATATGTAATATATAGAAGAGCAGAAAAACAAATGCCAGCAGAAAGTAAAGAAATTGAGGAAGCAAAAAAAGAAGGAATAGAATTTTTATTTCAAAATAATATTGTAAAAATACTTGGAAAGAATAAAGTAGAAAAAATAGAATGCATAAAAACGAAACTTATAAAAAAAGAAGGAGAATTAAGAGAAGTTCCTGTTAATATAGACTACAGTAATTATGAAATGGAGATAGACTATGTAGTAATGGCAGTAGGTTCTGAAGTAGAAAAAGAATTAATAAATAAATTAGGATTAAAGATAAATAAATGGGGATATATAGAAGTAAATGAAGAACATCAAACATCAAAGAAAGGAATATATGCAGGAGGAGATGTAGTAGGAGATAAAGGAACAGTTGCATGGGCAGCAAGAGCAGGAAGAGATGTAGCAGAAATTATTAAACAAAATTTAAAAAATTATAAATAGATATAAATAATGTTACAAAAATATTACAAACATATTACAATTAAGAATAATCATTGACTTAAGACTATCTTAATAATATAATGTAATATAATAAATAGTAATATATGGGAGTGAAAAAATGAAAAAAATTAAAATTAGATTATTAATACTTACCTTAGTACTAATATTAATAATTTCAGCAATATCTATAGTCCTTATAAAAAACAATGTATTAGCAACAGAAGGAGAATGTGCAGTATGTGGTGGAACAGGAAAAGTATCTGGAAGATGTGAAGGAGGCTATACTTCTACATGTAGTAAATGTAATGGTAATCTTTATGTTGCTCATACAGGTGTATATGCATCATATGACTCAACTAAATCAATGAACTGCAGCGTTTGTGGAAAAACACGGAACAGTAAAATATTATAACTGCACAGTTTCCGGATGTAATACAACAAAAGTTACATTTACATGTTCTTCATGTGGACATAGTGAGGAGTCAAATGAAACAGAACATTATTTACCATGTACTACATGTGATGGGACAGGAGAAATTGATCATCCATGCCAACATGGTTATACAACATCTCATTCAATAACGGTTGATTGTGATGTTTGTTCTGGTACGGGCGTATGTGATCATCAGTTTAGCGATTGGGAATATTTTGAGAATAATACACATAAGAGAACTTGTTCAAAATGTACAGCTGAAGAAACTACCGATTGTGATAGTGAATCAGGAGTATACATAGATGAAAATAATCACTACATAGCTTGTAGTTTATGTGGAAATCAAACTACAGAAATAGAACAACATAATTTAACTGATGTAATAGATAATAAAAACGGAACACATAGTGGAACATGTACAATTTGTGACCAAGAAGTTACACAAAACCATAAAGAAACAATAGATGAAAAAGTAGAACCTACATGTGAAAAAACAGGTTTAACAGAAGGTTCACATTGTGAAATATGTAATGCAATAATAAAAGCTCAAGAAGAAATACCAGCAACAGGACATACAGTAGAAGAATGGACAGACAATGGAGATGGAACACATAGTGGAAATTGTACAATATGTGGAGAAAAAATAACAGAAGAACATGATTATGAAAGTGGAGAATGTATAGATTGTGGAGAAAAAGAACCATGTGAGCATACATATGAAATGCAAAGTAATGAAACACAACATTGGGAAGAATGTACAAAATGTGGAGAAATTAAAGAAGGATCATTAGAGAACCATAATATAGAAGGATGGACAGATAATGGAGATGGAACTCATAGTGGAACATGTACAGTTTGCAATTATAAAATAACAAAAGAACATGATTATGAAAGTGGAGAATGTATAGATTGTGGAGAAAAAGAACCATGTAATCATACATATGAAATAAAAAGTAATGAAACACAACATTGGGAAGAATGTACAAAATGTGGAGAAATTAAAGAAGGAACATTAGAAAACCATAATATAGAAGAATGGACAGATAATGGAAATGGAACTCATAGTGGGATATGTACAGTTTGCAATTATAAAATAACAAAAGAGCATAATTATGAAAATGAAGAATGTACAGACTGTGGAGCAGAAAAAAAAGAAACAGAATGTGAGCATATATATGAAATGAAAAATGATGAAACACAGCATTGGGAAGAATGTACAAAATGTGGAGAAATTAAAGAAGGAACATTAGAGAACCATAATATAGAAGGATGGACAGATAATGGAAATGGAACTCATAGTGGAACATGTACAGTTTGCAATTACGAAATAGTAGAAAATCATACCGGAGGAACAAATACAGATTGTACAAAATGCTCATATAAAGCAAATAATGATAATGATAATGACAACGATAATGACAATGATAATGACAATAACAATGATAATGATAATAACAATGATAATGACAATGATAATAACAACAATAATAGTAATAATAATAGCAACAACAATAATAGCAGCAATAATAATAACAGCAATAATAATAACAGCAATAATAATAACAGCAATAATAATAACAGCAATAATAATGATAATACACAAGCCAATACTAATATACCACAAACAGGAACTAATAATGCAGTAATATTAGTAACTATAATCTTTCTTGGAGTAACTTCAATATTAGCTTTTTTAAAGATTAAAAAAAGTAAAGATATAAAATAAATTTTAAAATTAAAGCAAAGCAATACAAATATAATTGCTTTGCTTTTAAAACGAGAAAAGCAGATTCGCATTTTATAGTATTTACTTAGCTAGTATGCACTGGACAAGGAAACTTAACCTTGCTGTATAGAAGAAATTGTTAAAAATACTCGAAATTTTAAATGAAAAGTCAATTTTTCTTTTGAAAATAAAATATATTTTCACTTTGAGGTGCACAACTTAAAGTTCATAATGTTTCCTATATAATAAAAAACAGATGGAATTATTAATTTATCCATCTATTTTTCTTTAACTTTTAAATTCGACAGTAGCAGATAAAATTGCTTTTAACTTTTTAAAGAAAACTGAAATTTTAGAGTTATTTACAGTAACTAAATTTGTATTGTTCATAATTGTTTCATATTTATTATCTAAATCCATCATTTTATCTATATAAAATTCATTAAAATTAGAATAATTATCAGAAATACCTATAAAGTTCTTATAATTGTATAATTTTAATCTATATTCATCAATATCCGCAGTAGTTAGGATTTTATTATATAAATTATTGAAATATGAAGAATATATAAGATCCTGAGTTTCAAAGAAAAGTTTTCTAATTTTTACTTTATAAGCTTCTATTTTTTTTGCTATTTTTTGTGCTTTCATTCCTTCGCATTTATCACTCATTAGTATATTATTAAACTTAATTTCCTTTTCCTCTGTTTCCATTATTTTATCTAGATTATTTTGTATTTTTAAAAAGTTATTTAATCCACAAGAAGAAACAAGAGATTCTTTAAAAGATGAAGAACCGTAAAAAGTGCTATCATATAAAACAGATTCTCCAGTAATATAAGACATTTGTTTAACTAAATTACATAACATCGGGTAATATGAAGGACTTGTTGTTGGAAAGGATATTCCATAATATTTTACAATCTCCTCATTTGAACCATTAGCTTTTGAAGCCATAAGTTGAACAGCACCTTCATTTAAGGCCATTCCACAAATTTTTAAATCACCAAAATCGCATAATCCTAATTTTAAAAGATGACCTTTTTTATCTTTGATTTCTTGTAAATAATGTATAAATTCATGCATTGCAAAGTTCTCTAATTTGTCTAAACTAGTACCATCCTTAAAGTACATAGATGAATTTTTATAAAAATAAGTTGCTTCTGCAAAACCATCAGGTATTTCAGCAATATACATAGGAATTCTAGATAATGCTATAAATAAATTTTGAAAAATAAAATTCTGATCTGGAAAAGTTTTACATAATTTTTCAGCAATATTCCTTGATATAGTATTTATACTTAATGTGTCTAAAGGTCTAATTACTTTAATACCATCTTTTTTTAAATCTGATTCAATACTCATAATATTTGTATTTCTCCTTAGTAATTCATATATTTAAATTATACTACAAAAAATATAAAAGTAATATTACAAGAATATTACTTTTATATTACAAATATATTACAAATATATAAAATAGAAGAATAATGCATATTATTATTTAACTACTATATTATATATTTTTCCTTTTACATATATTTCTTTAATAATTGTTTTTCCTTCTATGTGATTTTTAACATTTGGGGCGTTATGTGCTATTTCTTTAATTTGTTCTTCTAGTAAATCTATTGAGATTGCTACTGTAGCTCTGACTTTACCGTTAACCTGTATAGGAAGATTTATTTCATCATTTACTAGTTTACTTTCATCATAGTTTGGCCATGTTTCATAAGTAATTGTATTTAAATGACCTAATTTATTCCATAATTCTTCAGCTATATGAGGAGCAACAGGGCTTAATAATTTTACAAACCCCTCTGCATATTTTTTAGGAAGTATTTCTTCTTTTGTAGCACTATTAATAAATATCATCATTTGAGAAATTGCAGTATTAAAATACATATTTTCATAATCATTTGTAACTTTTTTTACAGTATAATTGTATATTTTTTCTAAATTTTTATTTTCAATGTCTGTAATTTTATTAGATTCAACAAATAATCTCCAAACTCTATCGAGGAATTTTTTAGAACCATCTATTCCATTTGGATCCCAAGGTTTTGCTGCATCTATAGGTCCCATAAACATTTCATAAATTCTTAAGGCATCAGCTCCATATTCCTTTACCATATCATCTGGATTTATGACATTTCCTTTTGATTTACTCATCTTTTCACCATTTGATCCTAATATCATTCCTTGATGACGAAGTTTTGCAAAAGGTTCTTTAGTAGGAGCAATTCCTTTATTATATAAGTAATTATTCCAAAATCTTGAATATAATAAATGTCCTACTGCATGTTCAGGACCACCAACATATAAATCTACTGGCATCCAATGCTTTAAAAGTTGTGGGTCAGCAATTTCATTTTCATTATTAGGATCAATATACCTTAAAAAATACCAGCTAGATCCAGCGCTTCCAGGCATAGTACTAGTTTCGCGTTTTGCTTTTTTTCCTTCAAAAGTTGTATTTACCCAAGATGTTGCTTTATCTAAAGGAGAAGCTCCTGTTTTAGATGGAGCATAATCTTCAAGTTCTGGTAAAACTAAAGGAAGTTCATCATCTGCTAAAACGTGAATTTCATTATTTTCTGTAAATACCACTGGAATTGGCTCGCCCCAGTAACGTTGTCTTGCAAATATCCACTCGCGAATTTTATAATTTATTTTTTTAGTTCCGATTCCTTTTTCTTCTAGCCAAGTAATCATCTTATCTATTGCTTCTTGTTTACCAAGACCATTTAGAAAATCAGAGTTTATGTGAATTCCATCTCCTACAAAGGCTTGAGGACAAAGCAAATTTTTAAAAACAGTACTATGAAGTTCATCAGTAACTTCTGAAATTTGCTCTTTAGAGACCCATTCAGTTGTAAAATTATTTTCTTCGTCTTTATCTAGTTTAGTATCAACTTTAGACTCATCCTCTAATTCAAATAGTAATCCTATAGCATTAATTGCATAAGCCTTGTTTTTATTATATGCAAAATAGTGATGTTTAATAGGAAATGTATTTCTAACAAATTTAATATGAGTATAGCCTGTTTCTTCTTGAATTTCTCTTATTGCACAATCTAAATCACTTTCGTTTTCATTTTTTGTACCACCTATAAATAGTCTGCCACCCTTATTTCCCCAATTTATAGTTAAATACTTATCTGTTTTTGGATTATAAACTACGGCAACTATACTATTTTTAAAACTTTCATTTTCACGAGCAATACCTGTTTCTTGCTCTAAAACTGGAATAATTTCAATTCCGAATTTAGTAGCAAATTCAAAATCTCTCTCATCGTGTGCTGGCACTGCCATAATTGCACCTGTACCATAGCTAGATAGCACATAATCAGAAATCCAGATAGGAATTTGTTTTCCATTTACAGGGTTTATAGCATATGCTCCAGTAAAGCAACCAGTCTTTTCTTTATTAAGTTCAGTTCTTTCCAAATCAGACTTTGCCGATGCCATAGCTTTATATTCTTCAATAGCTTTTTTACATTCTGACGTAGTAATCTCATCCACTAATTCGTGTTCAGGTGAAAGTACACAATATGTTGCACCAAATAGTGTATCTGCTCTAGTTGTAAATACAACAAACTCTTTATCAGTATTAGCTACTTTAAATTTAACCTCTGCTCCTACAGATTTACCAATCCAATTTCTTTGAATTTCCTTTGTAGATTCTGGCCAATCTAATTCGTCTAATCCGGCTAAAAGTGTTTCTGCATATTTAGGAATATCCATAACCCATTGCTTCATATTTTTACGAACAACTGGAAATCCACCTCTCTCACTTTTTCCATCAATAACTTCATCATTAGAAAGAACACAACCTAATTCTTCGCACCAGTTAACAGGCATTTCAACAAGTTTAGCTAGTCCATCTTCATATAGCTTTTTAAATATCCATTGAGTCCATTTATAATAATTAGGATCACAAGTAGAAATTTCCTTGCTCCAATCAAAAGAAAAACCAAGCATTTTTAACTGTTTCTTAAATGTTTCAATATTTTTTTTAGTAAAGCCAGCAGGGTGATTTCCTGTTTTTATTGCATATTGTTCAGCAGGAAGACCAAAAGCATCCCATCCCATTGGATGAAGAACATTATATCCTTGCATTCTTCTCATTCTAGACATTATATCTGTAGCTGTATATCCTTCGGGATGACCAACATGAAGACCTTGACCAGATGGATAAGGAAACATATCTAATGCATAATATTTAGGTTTAGAAAAATCCCATACATCAGTTTTAAATGTTTCATGTTCATCCCAATATTTTTGCCATTTTTTTTCTATTTCATTAAAATTGTATGACATATAATCAATCCTCTTTCTTTTTAAGTAAAATCTATATTACTATATCATAAAATGATGAAAAATTCTATAGTTTTTGTATTTTTTGTTATATAGTCAAAATAAATAAACTGTAACTATACAACAAGGTTATGATACTTTAGTTTGTACTAGCAAATCGAGTGAAATGTGTTTCACCATTGCTCCATAGCCTAGACCTGCAAAATGCATTTTTTATAATTAAAAATTGTAATAATATTACAAAAATATTACAATTATGTAATAATACAAAAATTGCTTGTAAAAGCCAACTGAATAATATAAAATTAAAATAATATCTCAAATTTGACAGTTGAAAAAGAGTAAAAGACTGATAGCCTTTGAAATGAAAGGCTTTCAGTCTTCAATAGATT
>CALXYR010000038.1 GCA_944393025.1 uncultured Clostridia bacterium
ATAAATTCTGATCCACTCATTGAAATAAATGGTACCTTTGCTTCTCCTGCTATTGCCTTTGCTATTAAAGTTTTTCCTGTTCCTGGTTGTCCACAAAGCAGTACTCCTCTAGGAATTTTAGCTCCCATTTGATTGAATCTCTCTGGATTTTTTAAAAAATCCACTATTTCTATCATTTCATGCTTTTCTTCTTCTAGTCCAGCCACATCGTCAAATGTCATTTTAGATTTAGTAGTTTCACTATCATAAATTTTTCCTTTATCTCCTAATCCTTGCATTTTAAAGAATAATAATATTAAAATTACTAAAAGTATAGTTGGTAAAAGTGAGAACAATGTTGTAGATATTGTTAAAAATACATTAGTTGGTTTTTGTATAAGTTCAAATTTATCATTTCCCTGTTCTACTTTTTCTTGTATTAGTTCAACAAATGCTTGAGTACTTGGTATTATTACTGTTTTTTCTTTTTCTACATCTTTTAATTTTACTTTTACAGTTGTACTTCCAACTGTCATTTCTATTTTTTCTACATTTCCATCATTTATTTCTTGAATAAGCTCTGTATATGCAAGTTCCTTGTCATTTTCTTGAGTTTTATTTGTTAGTATAAAATATACTAATATTAGTGTTATTAATATTAAAACTAATATTATCCCTAATATTAAATATTGCTTATTTTTATTTGTATCATTATTTTTTTGTTTTTCTTCCATTTTAACCTCCACTTGAGTTTAATACTAGTTTAAAATTTATTCAATATACTTTTATTACTATTTTAACTATAATTATATATTATTTATAAGTACTATATAATAAATTTTAAGCATTGTCTCCTTCTGGTTCTTTTCCTATTTTTCCTTCTTCTTCTTTCTTTTCTTTTTTCTTTTTACTTTTTTCCTTTTCTTTTTCTCTTTTGTCTTGTTCTTCTTGTTGTTTTCTTTCTTCTTCTTTTCTTTTTAATTCTTCTCTAATTTTTTCTTGTTCTTCTATTATTTTATTCAATTCATATTGCTTTTTTATCACATCGGATTTAATCATTAATATTGCTGTAATTACATATATAGAAGCTATTGCTGTATACATAATTTGAAAATATTCTATTGTAAAACCTGTAATTCTGTTAATTATAAAATAAATCAAATTTAATATTAATGGTAATGTTAGTGAATATGTAGATATATTATATATTGCACTATATTTAAGTCTTAATCTTGCAATTCTAGCAACTATAAATCCTAAAATTGTAAATAATAGTATATCAATTAATATACTTGATATATATACTATAAACATATATAATGCTAGTGTTATTATAAAAATAAACTGTGCTTTTACAATTTCTTGTCCTGATAATATTTTTAAAATTTCTTCCTTGTCAATTTTATTTATATTATATTTTTTAAAAATATCTTTATAATAATATTCTATTGGTTTTGTTGAAAACTCATTTTTTATTATTATTCTATCTTTTAAAATTAATATTCCATTTTCCTGCAATTTTATTTTATTAATATTTTCATCTATTATATTTTCATCTTCAAGGCTTGTATTAATAATTATTTTAACTTGTCCTAATGTATTTGAATCAATTTCAAGCATTTGTTGATTATTTTTATGAGATACTTCAAGTTCATAATTTTCATATTTAATTTCTGATATATTATTGTCTATATATTCTTTAGTTTTATTTATAAATTTATAGAATTGATATCCAAACATGAAAGATATAATAAAACTAAATATTATAACAAGTAAAACAATATATAATATTGTTTTACTTATTTTTTCTGCTGCTAAATCTTGATATCCATCAAAATTTAATATACTAATTTTTATTTTTTTAAAAAATGAAATCTCTTGTTTTTCCAATTTTTTTCCTCTTTCTATATTATTTCAATAGTCATGCCTTCTTTTGTATCTTTTACATTATAACCTTTTTGTTTTAATTTTTCTCTTAATTCATCTGATAAATTCCAATTTTTTTCTTCTCTTGCCTTTTTTCTTTGTTCTAATAATTCTAATATTTCTTCTGGCAATTCTAATTTTTTTTGATTTTCTATATATTTTTCTGAATTTTGTAAATCTAATCCTAGAACTTTATCAAAATCAGTTAATAATTCGGCGATCTTGTTTGATTTTATCTCACCTTTAGCTACTTCCCATACAATACTCATAGCTAATGGCATATTTAAATCATCATTAATTGCTTCTATAAATTTAGTTTTATATTCCTCAAGTAAATTTTTTTCTATTGTTTCATTTCCATATTTGTGCTTTATATAAGCTTCCCTTAATCTATTTAATGCTTTTTGAGATGCCATAGCACCATCAAAAGTGAAATTTAATTTTGTTCTATAATGCGCAGTATAGCAAAAAAGTTTATAAGCTAATGGTTCTATTCCTTTTTCTTGTAATTGTGATATTGTATACACATTTCCTAAACTCTTAGACATTTTTCCACCATCTACTTGTAAAAATTCTACATGCATCCAAGTTTTAGCTGGTATTTTCCCAAAAGCTCCTTTGCTTTGTGCAATTTCATTTTCATGGTGTGTTGGAATGTGATCTACTCCTCCAGTGTGTATATCAAAAACCTCTCCTAAATATTTTTTAGACATTGCTGAACATTCTAAATGCCATCCTGGATATGATAACCCCCATGGACTGTTCCATTTCATTATATGATTTTGTGGTGCCTTTATCCATATTGCAAAATCATATGGATTCCTTTTTTCTGGATCAACATTTACTCTAGCTCCTGCTATTTGATCATCAATATTTCTATTTGATAATACAGGGTATTTATCTAATTTAGATACATCAAAATAAATTGCTGTGCTTGTTTCATAGCCATAACCATTTTCTACAATTTTTTTAGCAAATTCAAGCATATCATCTATATGTTCTGTTGCTTTTGCTATTATTTCTGGCCTTTCTATATTTAACTTATTCATATCATCAAAAAATATATCTGTATAAAACTTAGCTATTTCATAAGGAGTTTTATTTTCTTTTTTTGCTGCCTTAACCATTTTGTCTTCTCCTTCATCACTATCTGATTCTAAATGTCCAACATCAGTTATATTCATAACATGTTTTAGTTTATATCCATTATATTCAAGCATTCTTCTTAAATTATCCATAAAAATATATGCTCTAAAATTACCTATATGTGCATAACTATATACTGTTGGTCCACAAGAATATATTCTAACTTCGTTCCCAGATAAAGGAACAAAGTTAGCTTTTTGTTTAGTTAATGTATTATATAAATTTACCTGCATAATACCTCCATTTCTTGTTTTATAGTCAAAATCCATAGATTTTACAGTGTTGTATTTGTATCTACAATATCATTTGGATTTTCAATTACATCATTTATTTCAGGATCTACTGTATTTCCAGGATCTACTGTATTTTCTGGTTCTTCTGGCTCCTCTGAAATTTCATTTATAGTAATTGTAATAGTATCTCCTTTTTTTAATTTTGTCCCTTCTGCAACACTTTGTTCTAATACAATTCCATTTGCTTTTGTAGGGTCGCTTGCAAATGTAAATTGTATGTTTAATCCACTTAATATTGTCTTAGCTTCTTCTTGTGTTTTTCCTATTACATTTTTTACTTCAATAGTCATTGTTGCTTCTGTATGTTTATCGCAAACATCTTTTATTTCTTTATATTTATTTCCAACACTAGTTTTCCAGCTTGGATTAATTTCTGTTTCTGGTGTAGATAAATATGTTTTTTCTTCAGTTGCTGGACAATATTCTGTTGCAAGTTTTCCAGTTTCTTTACAAACTTTTACTTTCTTATGTCCATCGCACTTTCCTGGTACTGTTCCTGATACAAATACTTCTGTATATGTTCTTGTACATTCATCTGTTGCTGCTCTTCCTGAATCCATACATATTTTAGCACTTACAATATTACTTGGTTTCGTAAATCTTTTTCCTTTCAAATCTTCATGAATATCACTCATTACATTTGACCATATGGTTCTTGAATGATTATTACCTGGTATTTCTTCATTATAATCATAACCAAACCATGTTGCTGCTGAATAATATGGTGTAAATCCACAAAGCCAATAATCATTATATCCAGATGTTGTTCCTGTTTTTGCAGCAACTTCCATTCCAGGTATTGCACATGACCAAGCTGTACCTCCACTTGTTGTTGGTGCAGTTAATATTTCAGCTAGTACATAAGCATTTCCTTCTGACATAATCCTTTTTGTTTCTTGTTCTGCTTCTAGTATTATATTTCCATCTGCGTCTTCCACTTTAGTGTAGAAGGTCGGTTCTATATATTCTCCACCACGAGCAATCATAGCATATGCTGCTGCCATTTGTAGTGGAGATGTTCCATTTCCACTTCCTCCTAATACTAATGTAAGCATTGCATCTTCATCTTTATTAAAATTCGTTAAACCTACTTCATTTAAAAATTCTATTGCTCTATCAGTTCCAACATTTGAAAGTATTTTCATATTAACAATATTTGAAGAATTTTTTATAGCTTCTCTGACAGTAATTAATCCTAAATATCCTGTTGAATTTCCATATGAAACCCCACCAAAACTTGTTGGTGAATCGTCATATACAGTAGCTGCTGTAATTATTCCATCTTCTAATCCTGGAGCTACTGCTGCTAATGGTTTAATTGAAGAACCTGGTTGCCTATTTAAATCTGATGCTCTGTTTTTTCCATAAGTTGGTGAATCTTCTCCCAACCCTCCAACTGAAGCAACTACTTGACCATTAGTATGATCTATTATTACCATTGCAGATTGTGTATGATCTCCTTCTTCTGCATATTTACTTGTAGCTTTATATATATATGTATCTTTTTTATATTCCTTTTCTAACCTTTTTTGTATATCTTTGTCTTGTGTTGTATATATTTTATATCCATTATTATATACTCTAGTTTTTGCCTCTTTTTCACTTATATCATACTTTTCAGCTAAATCTTCTATTACTTGATTTATAGCATCTACTTCTAAAAATGATAAGTCTGATTCAGTAGAAAACTTTCCTTCTTTAAATTTTAATCCTGCATCTACTTCTGCTACTGCTTCATCATATTCTTCTTGTGTTATAAATGTTTCTCCATTTTCATCTTTAACCTCGAGCATTTTTTGTAAAACTAATTTAGTTTTATTATTTATTATTTCTGTTTTGTCTTCTTCAGTAAATGGATTATAATAATTTGGTGAGTCATTTATTCCTGCCATAAAAGCTGCCTCTGCTAAACTTAGTTCTTTTGCAGATTTATTAAAATAATATTTAGCTCCACTTTCTACACCACATATTTGTTGTCCTCCAACAAATATTTTATTTAGATATAATTCTAATATTTGTTTTTTTGATATCATTTGTTCTACTTTATATGCTCTAGACCATTCTCTAATTTTTCTTTCGATACTATCTTCATCATCTTTCATTAAATTTTTAACTAATTGCTGTGTAATTGTACTTCCTCCAAAAGATGATTCTCCTCCATTTAATATGTATGTAACAATAGCTCCTGATGTTCTATATAAATCTATTCCACTATGCTTATAAAATCTTTCATCTTCTATTGCCACATAAGCTTTAGGAATATATTCTCCCATTTCAGATAATGGAATTATTTTTCTATTTTCTTCCCCTCTTATTTCATGCAATACTTTACCATCTTTATCATAAGTAATAGAATTCTGCATTTTTATAGTTAAATCTTCTTTTGTAATACTCCAAGTGTCGCCAAAGAAAATCGCTGCAAATACTCCCATTCCTGTTAAAAATAGTAATATACACAATATTATAAATATCTTTATAAATTTTCTAAGTTTAGGATGTTTTTTTTGCTTCTTTACCTTTTTCATTTTTTTTGTATTATCTTTTTTTGTTACATCTTTATTTTCTGTATCAATCTTATATTTTTTAGTCTTATCATTATTTCTAGCCATATTCAATAATCCTCCTTTACTTATTGTAAATAGCTTTTTCCCTATATACTTGTTGTATAATGAAAATCATTCTTATTTTCACTATATAATAAATTTACTAACATATTATATAATATATTACTTAAAAAATAAAGCTTTTTAATAAAATTTTAATAATAAGAAAATCTAGCCTTATAATATAATTATTTTTTATATAAAAAACATTATGTTGTAAAATAAAGCAGCAAGTATATTCAAATATACTTACTGCTTTTATTAACAAGATATGTTTTATTGTATATCTTTTAAATTTTTCATAAATATAAAACTTTCTATTAAGTCCATTATTGAATATATTAGTAGCATAATTCCTATAGTTATTATTAACGCATTTGCATAAAAAGTTATATATAAGCCTGCTATAATCATAAATATAGATAAAATCAAGGCAAAAATACATATTTTTTGATTTATATGTTTTAATTTAAATGATAAAGTAAGTCTTATAAAACCACTATATATAATCCAAATTCCTATCATAATTCTAAATATATTTTCTATTGTATTACTATAAACCATTACTACAAGTCCTACAATTATAGAAATTACTCCCCAAGCAATTTCGTTGTCATATAATACCGAGTTTCCTTTTGCTATAAAATAATTAATTAATTTAATTATACCTATCACAATAAAGAATATTCCTAAAACTGTAGAAATAAATTGCATAGTTGTCTCTGGATTATATATCATAATTATTCCTATAATTAATAATATTATTGAAGTTATTATAGAAGTCCAGCCTACTTTTTTCAAAAATTTTTCCATTTATTATTCCTCCTTATGCTGTTGTAGCATTACTTTTAGTAGAAACTCTTTTATTTATTTTACTATTCTTTTTTGAAACTTCTCTCGAATTATTAATAACTATTTTAGGTGGTTCACCATTTAATACTGTTTCTTTTGTAATAATACATTTTTCTATTTTAGGATTTGAAGGTATTTCAAACATAATATCTCTCATAATTTCTTCTATTATAGATCTAAGACCTCTTGCACCTGTTTTTCTTTCTATTGCCTTATCTACAATTAATTCTAATGCTTCATTTTCAAAATCTAAATCTACATTATCCATTTTTAATAATTTTTTATATTGTTTAATTAATGCATTTTTAGGCTTTGTTACTATATCTACTAAAGCTTTTTTATCCAATTCTTCAAGTGTTGCTATTATTGGTAATCTCCCTACAAACTCTGGTATCAATCCAAATTTTAATAAATCTTGAGGTAATAGTTGTTTAAATACTTTATATTTATCAATTTCTTTATTACTTTCAATAACAGCTCCAAACCCGATTGATTTTTTGCCTATTCTATCTTTTACAATTTTTTCTAATCCTTCAAAAGCTCCGCCACATATAAATAATATATTTGAAGTATTTATTTGAATAAATTCTTGATGTGGATGTTTTCTTCCTCCTTGTGGTGGTACTGAAGCAATTGTTCCTTCAACTATTTTTAGTAATGCTTGTTGTACTCCTTCTCCGCTTACATCTCTTGTTATAGATGGATTTTCTGATTTTCTTGAAATTTTATCTATTTCATCTATATATATAATACCCTTTTCAGCTTTTTCTATATCATAATCTGCTGCTTGAACTAACTTAAGTAATATGTTCTCAACATCTTCCCCAACATAACCAGCTTCTGTAAGAGTTGTAGCATCTGCTATTGCGAATGGTACTTTTAATATTTTAGCAAGTGTTTGAGCAAGTAATGTTTTACCACATCCAGTAGGTCCTAACAAAAGTACATTACTTTTTTGAAGTTCTACATCATCTTTTTCTTCTTTACTATTTATACGCTTATAATGATTGTATACAGCAACTGCTAAAGTTTTTTTAGCTTCTTCTTGTCCTATTACATATGCATCCAATATTTCCTTTATTTCAGCTGGATTTGGTAATTCTTGCTTTTCATTTGTAATTGTATATTTTACTTCATCTTCTTCATATAAATCATCTTCTACAATATTTGAACATACTTTTATGCAATCACTACATATAAATACTCCTGGTCCTGCTATAATTCTGTCTACCTCTTCTTGTGATTTCCCACAAAATGAACATCTAACACTTTTTTGTTTATTATTTGACATTTTCTTTTCCTTTCTTAATATTTTATCTATATTCTTTTATCCATAATTCCATCTATAAGTCCATATTTTAGTGCTTCTTCTGCTGTCATATAATTGTCCCTTTCTGTATCTTTCATAATTACTTCTAATGGTTGGCCTGTTCTATCACTTAATAATTTATTTAGTTTTTCTCTAGTTTTTACCATATGGTCTGCATGTATTTTTATTTCTGTTGTTTGTCCTGAAAGTCCGCCTCCTGCTATTAGTGGTTGATGTATTAATATTTCTGCATTTGGTGTTGCAAATCTTTTTCCTTTTTCTCCTGATGCTAAAAGAACTGCTCCCATACTTGCTGCCATTCCTATACAAATTGTAGTTACAGGACATTTTATATAATTCATTGTGTCTACAATTCCCATTCCATCTGTTATTGATCCCCCTGGGCTATTAATGTATAAACTAATTTCTCTATCTGGATCTTCTGATTCTAAAAATAATAATTGAGCAATTACTAAACTTGCAGAAGTTTGATTTACATCTTCTCCTAAAAATATTATTCTATCTTTTAATAATCTAGAAAAAATATCATATGATCTTTCTCCTTTTGCTGTTTGTTCTATAACATATGGAACTAAACTATTTTTTTCCATAAAAATTCCTCCTTATATTTTTAATTTATTATGAATACTTAATATTATATAATATAAAATAACTATTAATTTGGTAAGAAAGGCATTTCGCCAAGTATGCCTCTGAAGTAAGTGCAAAATACATGTCACTTGCTTCGCTCGGACAGTCTAAGGATGCCTAACCTTGCCCAATAGCAAAAATCGTTAAAAATACTGAAATTTTAAACAAAAAGTCGATTTTTCCTATACAATAAAACTAAAAAGGTTAGTGGTAAAATTTTTTTATTTTATATTTGTACATATAAATATAATTTTCCTCCAACCTTTTATTTATTATTTCTTTTTAGCATTTTTTACTATAAATTCTACTGCTTTTTCAGTTTTTATATTTTCTTCTATGTATTCTTTTAATTGTTCATTTTTTAAAAGTTCTTCTTCATTTCTATTATATTGTTTTGCCATTTCTTTTATTTTATTTTCAAGTTCTTCTGGAGAAACATTAAATTTTTCTGCTTTAACTATAGCTTCTAATATCAATCTTGATTTTATTGATTTTTCTGCTTGTTCTTTAAAGTTTTCCCTAATATCTGTTTCTGTTTTTCCCATCATTTGAAGATATTGATTTAATTTTAAGCCTTGGTATGATAATCTTGTTTCCATATCTTTTATCATATTATCTATTTCTAATTCAATCATTCCTTTTGGAATATCTAACTTTGTATTATCACAAACAACCTTTATAGCCTCTTCTTCTGTTTCATATTTAGCTTTATTTTGATTTTCTGTATCCAATTTTTCTTTTATACTATTTTTTAGTTCTTCTAAAGTATCAAATTCACTAACATCTTTAGCAAACTCATCATCTATTTTTGGTAATTCTTTTTTCTTTATTTCATGCAATTTTACTTTAAATATTGCATCTTTTCCAGCTAAATCTTTAGAAAAATAATCTTCTGGGAATTTAACTTTTATATCTTTTTCTTCTTCTAATTTCATTCCTATTATTTGATCTTCAAATCCTGGTATAAAAGTGTTACTACCTATTTCTAATTCATGATTTTCAGCTTTTCCACCTTCAAAATTAACTCCGTTTATAGAACCTTCAAAATCAATTGTTGTTATATCACCTTTTTGAACAGGTCTATCTTCTATAGTTATTAATCTTGAATTTCTTTCAGCCATATGCCCTAACTCATGTTCTATGTCTTTGTCTGTTGTAGTATACTCTATTTTTTTAATTTCTATTCCTTTATATTTTCCAAGTTCTACTGCTGGTTTTGTTTCTACTATAGCAGTAAATATTAATTCTTTACCTTTTTCCATTTGTACTATATCTATATTAGGCTTACTAACTGCCTCTATTTTATTTTCTTTTATTGCTTCATCATATATATCTGGCACTAATTCATTAAAAGCATCTTCATAAAATATTGCTGGTCCATATTGTCTTTCTACTAATTGCATTGGTGCCTTTCCCTTTCTAAAACCTGGTATATTAAAATATTTTGCAGTTTTGGTATATACCTTTTTCATTGCTTCTTCAAATTTTTCTGCTTCCACATTAAATGTTAATTTAACTTCATTTTTATTTTCTGTATTTTCTATTTTTACGCTCATTTTTTTCATTCCTTTCATGTATTTGTTAGCAAAATTACTTTTCTATTATATCACATTTTTTTTATTTTGCAATAGTTTACATATCTTATTTTCAAAAGTCTTCAATTATTAGTTGTTATTCACAGCTAATATGCTTTTTCTATAAGATAACTAATATATTTTTTATTTTTAATTTTTGTCTTAAGGTGGGGACCGACAAGTTACAAACTGTTAAACGAAGTTTTACAGTTTGTATGATGTTGGGGGACAAAATTAAAAATAAAAAATATATTAGTTATCTCAATTATGCAATTATACAAAATATTTAAAGCTGTGAATCGTAATAATTATTAATTTATTTCATTACACTCTATAAGCCAATTTTCTAATTGTGAACTTGTAGAATAATATTTTTTGTTATTTTCATCAGTAACTCTTATCATATTATTAAATAAATACACTAATCCTGATGTAGTAATTGCTATTAGTATTATTATGCCTATAAACATTGGAACAGTTATTTCTATATTTCTATTCATTTTCATTCTCCTTCTTTTTATATTTTAACTAAATCAAAATTCAAATAGTCTGAACTTATCAAATAAAATTCAATATCACATTTTTTGCCTTCTATTGCTTCTTTATGTGAATTGCCATGTAAATGACCATAATAACATTTTTTTATATTATATTTTTTTAATGTGTTTATAAATTCATATTTATTTATTATATTTTTAGTGATTGGAGGATAATGCATAAATGATATTATTTCTCTATTCTTTCCATACTTATTTAATCCATCTTGTATAGATAATTCTAATCTTAGATTTTCTCTTTTTACCATTTTTTCATTATAATCTATATTAGATATATTCCACCCCCTAGTTCCAACTATTATTTTTTCCTCTATTAAATAACTATTATTATATAGGAAAAATATATTTTTATATTTATTTTCTTGTATAAAATTATTCATTTTTAAAAGTGTTGACCACCAATAATCATGATTTCCTTTAAGTAATATTTTTTTACCTGGTAAATTATTTAAATATTCAAAATCTGGTTTAGTATCTATAAGATTCATAGCCCATGAAAAATCTCCTGGAATAATTACTGTATCTTCATCTTTCACTTTGCTAATCCAATTTTCTTTTATTTTTTCTGCATGATTAATCCATTTTTCTCCAAATATACTCATTGGTTTATTATCTAAAAAAGATAAATGTAAATCTGATATTGTATATATTGACATTTTTATCTCCAATCTGTTTTAGCTTATAGTTTTATATTTATAAATATGTAATAACTTATATTTTTAAGTTTGGTATAGCATTTAATTCTAAATTAGATATTGTTCCTGACATATATCTATAATAACCTGCTGATGCTATCATTGCTGCGTTGTCTGTACATAATATTGGTTCTGGATAATATATTTTATAACCTTTATTTTCTAATTTTATAAATTCTTCTCTAATATACGAGTTTGCAGATACACCTCCTGCTAATGCAATTTTTTTAACTTTCAATTGTTTTGCAGCTTTTAATGTATTTTCTAGTAGTGTGTCTGTAACATACTTTTCAAAACTTGCACATAAATTTGCTTTATTTACATCAGGATTTTTATGATGTAAATTTATTATTGCTGTTTTTACTCCACTAAAACTAAAATCAAGTCCTTCAATATGTGTTTTAGGAAGATCTATGTTAGGTTCTCCTTCTCTTGCTAGCCTATCAACTTTTGGTCCACCTGGATATCCAAGTCCAATAACTCTTGCAATTTTATCAAACGCTTCACCTATTGCATCGTCTCGAGTTTTTCCTATTATATCAAATTTGTTATAATCTTGGATATATACTAAATGAGTATGTCCTCCTGATATTATTAAGCAGAGAAAAGGAGGCTTTAAATCCTTATGTGTTATATAATTAGCTGCAATATGTCCTTCTATATGATTTGTTCCTGTTAGAGGTTTATTTAAAGCATAGCTTAAACCTTTAGCATAAGATACACCTACGAGTAATGCTCCTACTAACCCAGGTCCATATGTACATGCTATATTATCTATATCTTTATAAGTAATTCCTGCTTCTTTTATAGCTTCTTCTGTTACACCAGAAATAGCCTCTATATGATTTCTAGAAGCTATTTCTGGTACAACACCTCCGAATTTTTCGTGTATTTTTATTTGTGAATTTATAATATTAGATAAAACTTCTCTGCCATTTTTAACCACTGCAACAGAAGTTTCATCACAACTTGATTCAATTCCTAGTGTAATTATATCTTTTATCATTATTTTCATTCCTTCCTTAAGAAGCAATTTTGAATTATATAATTCCAAATATTTGCATGAATATGCTTGTTAATCCATTATTTATAATTAATATTAAAGGTCTTACTATTAAAGTTAATATTCCTACAATCCATAAAGCTATAAATACTATTTCAAATATTTGACTATGTGATTCTACCCAATTTCTTGCATTGTATGGTAAGAATCCACACAATATTTTTGAACCATCTAATGGTGGTAATGGAATTAAATTAAATACACCTAGTCCTATATTAATAGTTATTATACTTTGGATTATGCTAATTATAACTCCTAATGCTTGATTTTCATAATACATAATTCCATTAATAATTTCCACTTGAGGTGCAAATTTTATCACAAGACAAAATATTATTTCAAATAATATTGCTATAATAAAATTCATTATAGGTCCTGCAGCAGAAACAATTGCTTCTGCTTTTTGAATAGACATTGTTCTATTAAAATTTCTAGGATTAATTTCTACTGGTTTTCCCCAGCCAAATCCTGCAAATATTAGCATTATTGTACCAAATAAATCTAAATGTGTAAATGGATTTAGAT
>CALXYR010000039.1 GCA_944393025.1 uncultured Clostridia bacterium
TTAGTATGTATAGAACAGCTAAAAGCCTTGAATTAGTAGAAGTAGAGGTTTATGGCTGTTTTATATTATGCCCCTATGTCTAATTGCACAAAACTTTGATTTTGTGCAATAAGAGTTTTTTTTATTTATAGGAATAAACTATGTTATTCCCTACTTTTCTTAATAAGAACTTTTATAATAATTATAGATAATACTTTGACAAAAAAATAAAATAATGGTTTAATATGATTTGAATTAAGGGGGGGAATTTTATGTATTCAGATTTAAAAGCATATTCTTTACATATACAAATGCTAGAAATGATTAATATAATATTGTATTTTATAATAGTAATAGCAGGAACTATAATAGGTTATATTATTTCTAAACAATTTTTACAAGCTTTTATAGGATTTCTAATTGGCTTACTTATAGGTTATATTATATATTCAATAGGACAATTAAAAGCAGACCAGCATAAATTACAAATAGATATATATAAGGCTATAATAGAAAAAAAGGCTGAATAAGCCTTTTTTATTACCTCTATATAAAATAATATTTTCAAATTATTTATTATTTTGTAAAAATATTTTTACTCTTTCTAAAAATTCTTCATTATTTTTTGTTGACATCATTTGTTGAATTAATTCTTCCGTTATATCAACCGTAGATTTTGTAGACATAGCTTTTCTTAGTGCAAACACAACTTCTAATTCTTTTGGTGATAATAATAATTCTTCTCTTCGTGTTCCAGATTTATTAATATCAATAGCAGGAAAAATTCTTTTTTCTGATAATCCCCTATTTAGATGAACTTCCATATTTCCTGTTCCTTTAAATTCTTCAAATATTACATCGTCCATTCTGCTTCCAGTTTCAATTAATGCAGTAGCTAAAATTGTAAGGCTTCCCCCATTTTCTATATTTCTTGCTGCTCCGAAAAAATTTCTTTGGCTTGTGTAATGCACTTGGATCTAATCCACCAGATAATGTCCTTCCAGATGAAGGAATAACTAAATTGTACGCTCTTGCTAGTCTTGTTATACTATCTAATAATATAACTACATCTTTCTTTTGTTCTGTAAGCCTTTTAGCTCTTTCTAGTACCATTTCGGCAACTTTAACATGATGTTCTGGTAATTCATCAAATGTAGAATAAATTACATCTCCTTTAATAGAACGACGCATATCTGTAACTTCCTCAGGTCTTTCATCAATTAATAATACTATTAGTTCTATTTCAGGATTATTTGTTGTAATACTGTTAGCTATCTTTTTTAATAAAGTAGTTTTTCCAACTTTAGGTGGAGCAACAATCATTCCTCTTTGCCCTTTTCCTATTGGTGACATTAAATCTATAATTCTCATAGCATATTCATTGGTTGTCGTTTCTAAATGTATTCTTTCATTTGGATGAATTGGTATTAAATCATCAAATTTTTTTCGCTTAAATGCCATTTCCGGAGCTTCTCCATTAACCTCTCCTACAAATATAAGTGCAGGAAATTTTTCTCCTTCTTTTGGCATTCTAGCAATACCTTTTACTTTATCACCTTTATCTAATCTAAATCTCTTAATTTGAATAGGTGAGATATAAACATCTTCAGATGTTGATAAATAATTATCTCCTCTCAAAAAACCATAGCCATCTGGTAAAACTTCAAGTATTCCTTCTACAATTTTATCTTCATTGTTTGTCAATTTATAGCCAAGTGAACTAAATTCCAATTCCCTATTTTCATCTAATATATTGTTATTTAAATCTTTTGAATCATTATCACTTTCTTTTTTTAATTCTGTATTTTTTAAAAAATCAATTAATTCTTCTTTCTTTAATTTTGAAACATTTTTAGCACCATTTTCTTTTGCTAATTGGCGTAATTCAACTAATGTATAATTTTTAAAATCCATATTATATCCCCCTACTTTACTTTTTATATTTTATTTTTTCATATTTGTGAGATTATTTTTAGAAATTAAATAATTTGAAATAACAGCATCAAAGCCAAAACTTTATTGAATAGAAAAAAGAAGGAAACTTAACCTTGTTATAGTCAAAAATAATAAAGATTTTTTCTATATAAATAAGAAATATAGGTAATAATAGATTTAAATATTTTACATATAAATAAAAACTATTTTTCTTATTATTATCATATAGAAAAAATCAATTTTATTTTTCTATATCAATATAAACTCTCTCATTTGGATAATACATATCTAACTTTTCTCTAGCTATTTGTTCTATGTATTCATCAGAATTTATATTTTCTTTTATCTTCTTTAATTCATTTTGTTCATCTTGAGCTAAATCTATTTGTTCATTGTACATTTCTCTTTCTTTAGCATAAGAATTTAAAGTTTTTTGTTGTGTTAGTATTGTATAAATAAAATATATAACAAATATTAACACAATTATTTTTTTTAATAAATTATTTGTTTTTTTATTTTTCATATGTATATTCACTCCAGAATTAATCTATTTATATTTTTCTACATTTTTCTAAAAAATCCTTCTAATTTGACAAATTTTATTTGTTTTTTGTCATATTTTTACTTTTTTTATTAAATAGTAAGAATATTAGGTTTTTATTGTTTAATAATGTTAATTTATTTTGTAGTGAATTAATATGCGTTTGTGAAGAATTTACTTCCTTTTTATCAATTTTAAGGTTTAATTTGTTTTTTGAAATTATTTTTTTTAGAAAATGTTTTATATATACAATTATTCTAGTTAATGGAATTATAAATATTTTTCTTAATAAATTGACTAAAAATTTTATGGGAAGAGTTATAATGATTTTTATTATATTAACTATGTATACACATATTTTTATAAAGTATCTGCTTAAAGTTAATATATATAATATTATTCCTAATAAAACACCTATAAAAACAAATGCTCTTAATTCTCCATTGTTAAATGTGAATATACTATATAATAAAATTATTCCTGTAAAAATCCAAAACAATATATCTTCAATATAGGTTATAAAATCTTTTGTCTTAAAACTTCTTCGCAAGATTCTAAAAATATCAAATAGTATTCCTATTGCTAATCCTGTTAATATAAACATTAAAAAAGTATATAATTCTTTCAATTAAAGTTTCCTCCTATTTGAAAATTTTTCCTAGTAACCCTCCCCCACTCTTTTTATCTAATTCTTTTTCACTATAACCTAAATTATATATTTCTCCATCTATTATAACTTCAGCAGTATCTAAACTTAATTTATTTATTCTTAAATTTTCTCCTTTAACAGTTAATAAGCCCAGTTCTGTTTCTAATATTACTATTTGATCATCAAAGCTAAGTACATCTAGTACTCCAGATATACTTAATTTTTCTCTATTTTCTAAAACTAGATTTTGTACAATATTATTTGTGAAGTTATTATTTTTTTTATCATCTATTGTCATATTTACCTCCAAAATTTTAAAATATATATAACAATTATATTCACAACTTGTCTCTTTTAGAACTATTATTATAAGAATTATTCCATAGAAAAAATAGTACAGACATAAATCCATACTATTTTAAGTATATATTTTTCAATTATTACTAAACTAATAATTGATGTAATTCTTTTATCAAAGCATCACTTACTCTTTCTTTAGTTGTAATAGATAACTTACATTCTTCTAATTGAATAGATAATACTTCTATTGAATTATCATTTACTATTTTTATTACTTTTTTCATTATATCGTCATTATTCATAATCCCATAACCCACAAATGAAATTTTAGAAATTTCAATATATGATAATATATATTCATGTGATAAACTCTCTAATAACTTTTTACATTTAATTAAATCACTAGATTTGATTACAAATCCTAAGCTTAATTCATTATAACTATTATTTATCATACTTATAGGTATAATTCCATTTGATAATAATATACAATATATTTCATTTACAATGTTAATATTATATTTTTCATGTTCTAATGTTATTAAAATTAAATTATCATTTTTAACAATACTTTTTACACAACTTTCCTCTATCTTATTATTAATTTGTGTTCCAACATTATTATTAAAAGTTGAACCAGTTTCAATTAATACATTATACTTTTGAGCAATTTCTACACACCTATTATGTAATACTTTTGCACCTTCATTAGACAAGTCAAGCATTTCATTATATGATAATTCATCTATTTTCTGAGCTTCTGGTATTTTGTTAGGATCAGTAGAATATATACCTTCAACATCAGAAAAAATATAACAGTGATCAGCTTTTAATGCAGCTGCTACAGCTACAGCACTTGTATCAGAACCACCTCTTCCAAGAGTAGTAATATCTTTTTTATCATTAATTCCTTGAAAACCTGCAATAATTACAATATTGTTTTTTTCTAGTTCCTGATTAATTTTATCTGTATTAATATATTCTATTTTAGCTTCTTCATTAGTGTTAGAGGTATAAATTCCTGCCTGCCAACCTGTTAATGAAATTGCATTATAGCCTAATTCCTTTAATAATATGGCAAGTTTAGAAATTGAGATTTGTTCCCCTGTACTAAGTAATACATCCATTTCTCTTTTATCAGGTTCAGAAGACAATTCTTTTGCCTCTTTAATCAATTTATCAGTTGTTTTTCCTTGAGCTGATACAATAACAACAACTCTATTTCCTTTGTTATAAAAATTAATAATTTTGTTTGCAACAATGTTCAATTTTTCATTATCTGCAAGTGAACTTCCACCAAATTTTAATACCAATGTTTCCATTATAGTACATCCTTATATTTAAAATACAAGGTTTAAATATAATTATATTTTACCTGTAATATATTTTATTATTGTATAGGTATTTTTGTGTTACTTAATTACAAAAAAACTTGCATATAGAAGAAATCTTGTGTATAATTTGAAATAGGCTTTATGCTAATTTACTAAAAGGAGTGACTTTAAATGGAAAACAAAAAAAAGGATAATAAAGGAGAATGTCCGGTAACAAAATCTTATCCTTACACAAGAAGAGTAAGTTTTCCCTGCAAAATCGATGAAGTTCCTCAACCGCCAGTGTCTGAACATCCAAAAGGATGGTCGCCGGAAATGCAGAGAAAGTTAGAGAGACTTAGATTTCAAAAAGCTCAACAAAAAGAAAAATCAGATAAGTAATTCTTATAAGTTTGCTTTTTAATGTTCAATTATCTATTTAAAGTAAAAGCCCCTTTGTACCTCTTGGTTTACCAAGAGGTATTTTTTAGAAAATTTACTTAAAGTTTACTATACTTCTTAAATATGAGTCTATAAATCCATTTATATTTCCATCCATTACTGCTTGTACATTTCCAACCTCATAATTAGTTCTATGGTCTTTTACTAGTGTATATGGGCAAAAAACATAAGAACGGATTTGGCTTCCCCAAGCTATATCCATTTGAATACCTTTTAATTCATCTATTGTATTTTTATGTTCTTGTTCTTTTAAGTGCAGTAATTTTGATTTTAACATTTTCATAGCTGTTTCTCTATTTTGTATTTGAGATCTTTCAGTTTGACATGCAACAACAATATTTGTTGGAATATGTGTAATTCTTACTGCTGAAGATGTTTTATTTATATGTTGTCCACCTGCACCAGAGGCTCTATATGTATCTATTCTTAAGTCATCTGGATTAATATCTATTTCTATATCTTCAGTAATTTCTGGAAGAACTTCAACAGAAGCAAATGATGTATGTCTTCTTCCTCCTGCATCAAAAGGAGAAATTCTAACTAATCTATGAACACCTTGTTCTCCTTTTAGATATCCATAGGCATAATTGCCAGAAACTAGAAAAGTTACGCTTTTTATTCCAGCTTCATCACCTGGGAGATAATCTAGTTCTTCTATTGTAAATCCATTTGAATTTGCCCATTTTGAATACATTCTATAAAGCATTTCTACCCAATCTTGTGCTTCTGTCCCACCAGCACCTGGATGCAATGTAATTATTGCATTATTACTATCATATTTTCCAGATAATAAAGTAGAAATTTCTAACTTTTCTACATTGGTATTTAGTGTAACTATTCCTTTTTCTAAGTCTTTTTCCAAATCTTCATCATTTTCTTGTTTTAATAATTCAGTTAAATCTTTAAGATTTTGTAATTCATTATGTACTTTTTTATATTGTTCAATTTTATTTTTGATTTCAGTAATTCTTTTTAAGACTTTAGAACTATTTTTAGAATCTTCCCAAAAATTATTTTCAGTAGTTTGTTTTTCTAAATTATTTAATTCATTTTCTAAATTAGTAATGTCAAAGTGAATCACCTATTTTTATTAATTTATCATTTAGTTTTTCTAATGTTATAGTTATTTCTTGTAAGTCTAACAAATTATCACATGCTTTTGGTTATATTATAGTTTACTTTTTCTAGTTATAAAGAAAATATACAATGAGGGCAACCTATTTTAGGACTCCCCCATTGTATTGATAATAATATTTTTACAGTTTTACAACGATAATAGAAGTTCCATTAAATCAATTGGAATTTCACAAAGTTCATTATCTTCATACTCGGATTTAAAATATTCCAAAAAACCTGCTAAAAGGAATTCAAGTAATCTTAAAGGAATTAAAAGTTCGTTATTTTGTCCATCCTCCAAATTATCTAGAGCTATCTCTAACAGATTTATCATATACTCAATTCTATAATAGGCATCTGCCCAACATTCTTCTGTTGCTATAATTTCTTTTGCTTTTGCAGGGATTATTCTATTCCAAGGTCTAAAGTCATCTTTATTTTCAAGCTCACGAAGTTCCTTACTGGAAGCTTCATGTAATCTTATGCTTTCATAAGATTCATCTACACTATAAATTGGAGAAGTAATATCTCCTATTTCACAGGAATAAGCACTTTTTATTTTCTCAAGCCATTCCAATGTTTTTGTAAATTCATCTTTAAATTCCCGAATCGTTGAATTCATAGATTCTGTACACATTATTATCAGTTCCTTTCTGCTAATTTTAGCATTTTTTAATGTCTTTAACAATTGTGAGTTAATTAACTCAAACTATTTTTATATCTTCTACGAAAATACAATTTAAATTATAACATATTTTTTATAACTTTACAATACATTATAAAAGTACCTAAATGTATAATGAAAGTATATTTTACACACATTATATTTTAAGGAATTTTAATTATGTTTATCTTAAAATACTAATTAATTTTACCATTTTTTAAGCAATATGGTATTACTTCATTTTTTAGTGTATTTGATAAAATCTCAACTCCATAAGAGGTATCATACCATAGAAAAGATTCAATTTCTTCTGATATACTTAGATTTCCTTATATTTACTTTGCTAATCTCTGAAAGTATTGATATTACTGATTTTTTCCACAGCAATTCTTATATTTCTTCCCACTTCCACATGGGCATGGATCATTTCTTCCTACCTTTGGTTCTGTATTTACTATAGGTGTATGTGTTTTTTCTTGTGTAGGGACATTGTTTTTTAATGATACATTACTATTTTCAAAACCTTCTCCTGTTATTTTTATAGATTCTTTTCTAATAGGTGCTCCTTCCCTTTTTCTTGCATTCATAAGAATTTTTACTACATTTAATTGTATGTCTGCTATCATTTGATCAAACATGTCAAAACCTTCTATTCTATATTGAACAACAGGATCTTTTTGACCATAAGCTTGAAGTCCAATTCCATCTTTTAATTCATCCATTGCATCTATGTGGTCCATCCATCTTTCATCAACTATTTTTAGCATTACTACTCTTTCAAGTTCTCTTAATGTTTGTTCTCCAAATTCTTTTTCTTTTTCAGCATATTTTACATGACATTTTTCTTGTAATTCTTGAATTATATCATTATTATTAATTTTCTCTTTATTTAAAGAACTTAAATTTGTAATTCCTAAAGTAGTAGAAATATCTTGTGCTAAAGCTTCTTTGTTTGTTCCATTTTCATCTGCATAAGATAATACTATATTGTTTGCAACTGTATCTATTATTTTTTCAATGCTAGTTTTTAAGTTTTCTCCATCTAGTACTTCTCTTCTCTGTTTATATATAATTTCTCTTTGTGTGTTCATAACATCATCATATTGAAGCACACTTTTTCTTATGGTGAAATTACGACCTTCTACTCTTCTTTGTGCGTTTTCTACTGCTCTTGATAACATTCTAGCTTGAATAGGCATATTTTCATCTGCCCCTAGAGTGTTGTACAAATTGGTAATCATGTCTCCACCAAAAATTTTCATCAAATCATCATCTAAGCCTATATAAAATCTTGATTCACCTGGATCTCCTTGACGACCACTACGACCTCTTAACTGATTATCTATTCTTCTAGATTCATGCCTTTCTGTTCCTATTATCTTTAAGCCACCAGCTTGAATTACTTTTTCTTTTTCTTCTTTTATTTCTTTATTGTATTTTTCTTCTAATTCTTTATATTTTTTTCTTGCATTTAATATTTCTTCATCATCTGTTTCATTAAAAGCTGTACTTTGCTCTATTTGTTCAGGAGTATATTTTAATTTTGCCATTTCTTGTTTTGCTAAAAATTCACTATTACCTCCAAGCATTATATCAGTACCACGACCAGCCATGTTTGTTGCTATAGTTACACTTCCAAATTTACCTGCTTGGGCTATTATTGCTGCTTCTTTTTCATGATATTTTGCATTTAATACTTCATGTTTAATACCTTCCTTAGTAAGAAGTTTACTTAGTTTTTCAGATTTTTCAATTGAAACTGTACCTACTAAAACAGGTTGACCTTTTGCATGACTTTCTTTTATATCTTCTATTACAGCTCTAAACTTAGCATTTTCATTTTTATATATTACATCATTATTATCAATTCTTATCATTGGTTTATTTGTTGGTATTTCTATAACATCTAATTTATATATTTCTTCAAATTCATCTTCTTCTGTCATAGCCGTACCAGTCATACCAGATAATTTATCATACATTCTAAAATAATTTTGGAATGTAATTGTTGCTAATGTTTTAGATTCATCTGCAATTTTTACATGTTCTTTTGCTTCAATAGCTTGATGTAATCCATTATTATATCTTCTTCCATACATAATACGACCTGTGAATTCATCAACAATTAAAACTTCCCCATCTTTTACTATATAGTCTATATCTTTTTTCATTATTCCGTGTGCACGAAGAGCCTGATTAACATTATGTACTAATTCTGAATTTTCTATATCGTTAAAATTTTCTAGTCCAAATTCTTGTTCAGCTTTTTTTATACCTTTTTGAGTAAGTGAAGCAGATTTTGCTTTTAAATCTACAATATAATCATATTTTTCATTATCTTCTGCTTGTTCAAAATTCTTAACATCTTCTTCTACTATAACCTTTGCAGACAATTTTCTTACAAAATTATCTGCTTTTTTGTATAAGTCAGATGATTGTGCACCTCTACCAGAGATTATAAGTGGTGTACGAGCCTCATCAATTAAAATACTATCAATTTCATCTACAATTGCATAATTTAATTTTCTTTGTACTAATTGATCTTTATATATAACCATATTATCTCTTAAATAGTCAAATCCAAATTCGTTATTTGTTCCATAAGTTACATCACAACTATATGCTTTTTGCTTATCTTTAGGACTCATTCCTGCTATTGCTAACCCTACACTTAATCCTAAAAATTTATATACTTTTCCCATCCATTCACTATCTCTTTTAGCTAGGTAGTCATTTACTGTAATTACATGTACACCTTTTCCTGTTAGGGCATTTAGATATACTGGTAATGTTGCAACCAATGTTTTACCTTCACCTGTTTTCATTTCTGCAATTCTTCCTTGATGTAAAATAATTCCACCTATTAATTGAACATCAAAATGTCTCATACCTAAAACTCTTTTTGCTGCTTCTCTCATAACTGCAAATGCTTCTGGTAATAAGTCATTTAAAGTTTCACCATTATTTAATCTATTTTTAAATTCATTTGTTTTTCCTCTTAGTTCATTATCACTTAATTTTTGTATTTCACTTTCTAAACTATTAATTTTCTGAACTAATGGCATAATTCTTTTTACTTCTTTTTCACTATATGATTTAAATAATCCCATTATCTTTCATCCTTCCTAATGCTTATTAATTTTCTATCATACTATATCACTTTTTAAATAAAATCGCAACCTGTTTTAGATAATTTGTACATAAAGATACCATGTCGTTGCTGTTCATTATAACATATATATTCCAAATTTTTAATACTACGAACATTAACACCCTGTCACAAATATTAAGCATATCTTTCTCTTAAATTCATATTTTGCCTATATTTCTCATACAAATATATTAATAACAATTTAAGGGGTTAATATATATGTTTATTTTTAATTTTAAAATTAATGGAAATAGAACTTCCAAAATATTTATGGGAATCTTATGTGTTATTATTCTGCTTCTTACTGCTTTTGTATGTTATAGAGTTATTTTCAATAATTCTTTTAAAACAAATGATGAGTATTTGAAAAATAATACATTTATTCTTAATACTCGGAAATTATGCTAATGTACTTCAAAATGTTCATAATAATATAGATACTTATGTTGGACAAAAAATAAAATTTTCAGGTTATGTATATAGAATATATGATTTTAATGATGAACAATTTGTTTTAGCAAGAGATATGGTGGTTTCATCTGATTTTCAAACTGTAGTAGTGGGTTTCTTATGCCATTTTAATTTAGCTAAAAATTATGAAAATGGTACTTGGATTGAAATAGAAGGTACAATTACTAAAGGTAATTACTATGGAGATATGCCAATTATAGAAATAGAAAAAATTAATACAATTGATAAACCAAATGATGAATATGTTTATCCTCCAGATAATAGCTTTGTTACAACATCTACAGTATTTTAAAATAAATCCAGATAACTTAATATTTTAAATATTAGATTATCTGGATTTATTTTGGTATAGATTTTTATTATATAAGAGAATCAAAATCTATCTTTCCAAAATAGATTTTACTACTCCTTTATCAATAATTGTGCCATATATATTTTTTAATATTATTAATATTATTGGTCCTAATAAAAGTCCCAAAACTCCTATAAATTTAAATCCTGTATACATTGCAATCAAAGTAAAAATTGGATGTATTCCTATACTTCCACTTACTATTTTAGGTTCAATAAATTGTCTTATTATACTCATAATACACCATAGGGCAAAAATTCCTATTGCTAATTTTAAATCTCCTGTAAAAGCTAAAAATCCAGACCATGGAAGCATAACAGTTCCTGATCCAAATATTGGTAAGGCATCTACAAAGGCTATTCCAAAAGCTATTAATAATGGAAATTCTATATTCCACCCCAAAAAGTAAAAAATATATAACCCTATTAAAGAAATAAAAAATGAAATTATGACTAATATTAGCTCAGCTTTTAAGTATCTTCCTAAAGATCTTATCAATGCTTTAAGGTGAACCCCTATTCTTTTTACCCAAGTTTCTGGTAAATGATGTTCTAATTGGTCTATCATATATATTTTATCTACACACATAAAATATAGTGAAATTATTGTAATAACACAATATATTCCAAGTGTTGGAACAGATGTTATAAATTCTATTATTTTTGAAAGTACATTTTTAATCCATTGTGTTATTGTGTCTAAAAATTCCAAACCAGAATTTTCAATTATATCCATAACATTTTCTGGTATGTTTAATTTAGTTATATCAATTTTAGAAATTAAATTTTGGTACATGTTATAACCAGCATCTATATATGTGTTTATATTAGATAAAAGTTTTGTTGTTTCTGTTACAAGTGTTGTAACTATCCATGCTACTGCTCCTATTATAATTGAAATAGCAATTATAAATATTATTATTGAGCTAGTTCTCCTACTTAGCTTTACTTTTTTCATTAATAATCTAATTATTGGTTCTAGAATTAATGATAGTATAAATGCTACTAAAAATGGCATATAAAAAATTGCTAATTTAAAAGCAAAATATACAAAAACAATACTTATAACTAATATAAATATGTTTTTTATTACTTTGTTCCAATAATTCATATCAATTACCACTATGTACTATCTCCTTTATAGAAAACTTGTCCTTTTATAATAGTTTATGCTTAAATAATAATTTTATTCCTATAGAACAAAAGTGACTTCGCCTTTTGTAGCATTTTGCTTGGCAAATACAATAATAAATACCTAAAAATTGGTAGCGATTTTTACAAAATAAATTCGCTACCAATTTTCAACTTAAAAATAAATAATAATTTTTACTTTTTATTCGGCATTATTTTTATCACATCCACAAATATTTTCTAAAGTTATTGCAACACCTTCTGGATGTATTTCTTTATTTTTAGCTAAATCACCTAATGTTAATATACCTACAATTTTATTATTTTCCATTACAGGTATTCTTCTTATTTGATTTGATCCCATCATATTTTCTACTTTTTTAATTTCTTCTTCTGGAGTACACCAACTTATATTACAAGTCATTATATCACTTACTGGTGTATTTTTTATTTCTTTGCCACAGCCTATTGTCCTTAATAAAATATCTCTATCTGTTACTAGGCCAACAACTTTTTTAGAATCATCACATACTGGTATACAACCTATATGATTCTGACACATTAATTTAGCACATTCTTCTGCATCACAATCTGGTTTAACATAAATTACCTCTTTGCACATACAATCTCTAACTTTCATACATTCCTCCTAAAATGAATTTTTAAAATTCAATAAGTTTTTTAATTTATTTCTTGAAAAATATTTGTTTTATTATTCTATTTAATTTTTCAGGAAATTTTAAATATTATAATATAAATTCTTGTTGTATGGAAAAAATCGATAAGAATACAGAAATGTTAAGTGAAAAATCAATTTTTCCTATATAATAAAACAAATATTGTAATATTATTATTTACAAAATAAAATAAGATATGCAATTTATAATTACATATCTTAGAAAAATTTTCCATTTTTTTAAACTTATCTAATAAAATTAGTTTTAATTTTTTCTTCATATACTGGCTTTGGTAAATTTGCCATTTCCATACATTTTAAAATATATGCCATATTTTTTCCTATATTTCTCATAGTTTGCAAACCTTCTAAATCCTGCATGGCCTCTTCCCTATTA
>CALXYR010000040.1 GCA_944393025.1 uncultured Clostridia bacterium
AGAAACGTCTATTTTTTGACGTTTCTCTTACATTTGGAATTTACTTTTTCTTTTGGAATTTACTTTTACAACTCTCCGCTTTTTAAATTAACATATTTTATGTGCTACTACAAATTTAATTATTAATTTTTAATCTCTAGGTACTTAAATTTTCCCTCATTTCATCTTATCTAGCCTCATCATCTCTTGTTTCTTCTATATCTTTAGGTTCTCTAGGTGTTGAAAATTTTCCTTTACTTCCCCCTGAAAATTTAATTTCATCTTTGAAGCTCTTCTTTTGAGTTTTTTCTGATATCTTTTGACTTAATTTTCCTAATTCTTCTAATGAAAATCCTCCTCTTTGAAGTTGCTTATAAAATTCTTTTTTATCAAATCCTTCTGTATCTTTTTCATCCATATAAAACTTATATGCATCTTCGATTGATAGATGATCTTTACTCATATGTTCTAACTCTTGAACGGTATATTTTGGTTTTGCATTATATTTAAATTCTTCTGGTTTTCCAGCTTCTAATTTTGGTTGTCTTAAACTATCTAATAATCTACCGAAAAATCCTTTTTCTTTAATATATCCTGCAATATCAAATTTATCATCATATTTTGCAAGTCTTTTTATATCTCTTTTAATATTTTTTGGTAAATCTGATTTTTTACAACCTGTTAAGTCGTAAACTATATCAATATAACCTTTGCTTTCATCTAATTGCTTTTTTACCCCATCTTCTAATAATTCTTTATATCTTTTCTCTTCTTGAGTTCCATTTTTTTCATCGTATTCTCTAAGTATTGCAATTAAATTTCTGTCTGTAACTTCATAAGCTCCATCAAATCCCATCTTTTCATCAAATTCGTTACACATTTTTGTAGTTCTGAAATCTCTATAGTATTTCTTTAACCCTTCTACTTTTATTTCATTTCCACTTTTATCTGTAATGGTATATATAGGTTTTTTATTCTCAAATCTTAAATAAATAGATTGTATTTCAATTCCTTGAGGTTGTGGTTGTGGCTGTGGCTGTGGCTGTGGTTGTGGCTGTGGCTGTGGTTGTGGTTGTGGCTGTGGCTGTGGCTGTGGTTGTGGCTGTGGCTGTGGTTGTGGTTGTGGTTGTGGCTGTGGTTGTGGCTGTGGCTGTGGTTGTGGTTGTGGCTGTGGTTGTGGCTGTGGTTGTGGCTGTGGTTGTGGCTGTGGTTGTGGTTGTGGCTGTGGCTGTGGTTGTGGTTGTGGCTGTGGTTGTGATTTTCTTCTTTCATCTAACATCATAGCAATCTTTGAACCTACTTTAATATCTTGTTCTGTTTTTTCTGGCATTTGAGATTTTATTTCTGCTAATGTCTTTCCATCAACTAATTGTTCACACATAGCATTATCTATATTTATTTGTTTTTGTAATAATTGCATAACATCTTCTGGAGCTTCCATAAGAGGTGTTTCCATTTCTGCTTGTAAAGCAAATTGATTTTTAGAAAAATTTTCTTGATTTCTTGCATACTTCTCTTTGTATTCTTCTAAAACTCTAGATGCATGAGCTTTTTGTTCTTGTGTTGCATTTGGATTATTTAAGGCATTGTAACAATATCCTTGCATTTCTTGAATTTCTTTTAACTCATTATCCAACTGTTCTGCTACTCTTCCAAGTTCTTGTCTTCTTTTTATTATTTCATCATTTTGACTTTTGTTAGCCATTAATTCATCTAATAATTCTTGTCTTTTATCTCTATGTTGTTTTATTTCTTCTATTTTTGGTAAATTTGAAATAATTGTTTCAAGATTTTCTTGAGCGTTTTCATTTTCCTTAATATAATCTTTTCTGTCTTTAACTATTTTTCTATATTCTTCTGAAGTTTCGTCTCTTATTCCAGCTAACTTTCTTGCGTATTCCTCTTGTTTAGATTTTAATTCTTGTTGAATATTATCAACAGTTAAATTTGGCATTTTACTTTTATATTCCTCATATTTTTCTTCCCATCTTTGTTTTTGAGCCATATAAAATCCTCCTTTTATTTTTCTCTTTTATCACTCGTTTTATTATATCATAAAATAATATTTTTTGCAATGTTTTTATGTAAATCTTGTTATATATTCAAACTATACTATGAATATATAATACTATTCTTTTTTTGTTTTTTCCATATTTTTTATTAAATGTTATATAATTTTAATACTTTTGTAATATTTTTGTAATATTTTGCATTATTCTCAATTTTTCTAATGCTCTATCTGCTAATTTGCCATATTTTTCTTTTTTATCTTTAATCTTTTCTTCTAAATCTGGTAATATTCCAAAATTTGCATTCATTGGTTGAAAATTCTTATTCGGTGTTGCAATATATTTTGATAAAGCACCTATCATTGTTTCTTGTGGAAAAATAATCTTTTCTATTTCATTATTGTTTTTACCCGTTTCAAACTTTTTAATTGCATTTAGTCCAGCAACTAATCCAGAAGCAATAGATTCAACATATCCTTCTACTCCTGTAATTTGACCTGCAAAAAATATATTTTCATTTTTTCTTAAATTATATGTTTCATCTAAAAGTTCAGGTGAATTTATAAAAGTATTTCTATGCATTACACCATATTTTGTAAATTCTGCATTTTCTAAACCTGGTATTAACCTAAATACTCTTTTTTGTTCTCCAAATTTTAAATTAGTTTGGAAACCTACCATATTAAATAAATTACCTTTGCTATTATCTTGTCTTAATTGAACTATTGCATATGGTCTTTTTCCTGTTCTTGGATCTGTAAAACCAACTGGTTTTAATGGTCCAAATCTTAATGTATCTATTCCTCTTTTTGCCATAACTTCTATTGGCATACATCCTTCAAATATTTCTTTTTTTTCAAAATTATGCAATTCTACAACTTCTGCATTTACAAGTTCATTACAAAATTTTTCATATTCTTCTTTATTCATAGGAAGATTAATATAATTATTTTCTGTATCTTCACTTATTCTTTTTTTCCAACTTTCTATTTCTTCATCTTTTTCCCTTTCTTGTTTATATCTGTCTCCCCAAAAAGCTATATTCATATTTATAGATTCTTTTTCTATTATCGGTGCTGCAGCATCATAAAAATGAAGTCCTTGGCTACCTGTAAGTTCAATTATCTCTTTAGATAAGCTATCTGAAGTAAGTGGACCTGTAGCTATAATTACTATTCCGTTTTTAGAAATTTCTTTTAGTGAAACATTATTTTCATTTTTTCCTACTTCTTGCCTTATAATTTCCACATTTTTTAAACTTTTTATTTTATCAGTTATTATTTTTGAAAATTCTTCTCTATCTACTGCTAATGCCTGTCCTGCTGGAACTGCTACTTCATCTGCTGTTTTTATTAATAGAGAATCTAATAATCTTAATTCTTCTTTTAAAAGTCCACAAGCATTTGTATGTAAATTAGATTTAAAAGAATTACTACATACAATTTCAGCTAAATTCTCATTATTATGTGCTGGTGAAAATTTATTAGGTTTCATTTCATATAGTTTTACATCTATTCCCTTTTTTGATATTTGGTATGCTGCTTCTGAACCTGCTAATCCTCCTCCTATTATAGATATATAATTTTCCATGTTTTCCTCCAAATTATTTTAATTTTTATATTTTCACATATTTTCATTATTTAATAATATTACTTTTTTTACTTATCTTTCTAGTTATATTACATAATTATATATTATTTTTCATATTTTTCAATATTTTATTTTTTGATTTATATTTATTAGAAGGCATATAATGTAGAATATTAATCCTACAATATATGCCTTCTTTAATCAAACAGTGCTAATATATCTTCTTTTGATAGTTTATTTATAAATGTTGTTTCTGTAGAAAGCATTGTTTTGGCAAGCCTAGCTTTCTTCTCTTGAAGTTCATATATTCTTTCTTCTATAGAATCTTTTGTAATTAACTTATATACTTGTACATTCTTTTTTTGACCTATTCTATAAGTTCTATCTGTTGCTTGATTTTCGGCAGATAAATTCCACCATGGATCATAATGTATAACCATATCTGCTCCAATTAAATTAAGTCCAGTTCCTCCTGCTTTAAGAGAAATTAAAAACACTTTTATTTTATCATTGTTATTAAAATTTTCTACAAGTTTTATTCTATCTGCTACTTTTGTGCTACCTATTAATTTAAAATATTCAATATTTTGTTTTTTTAATTCTTTTTCTATTATTTCTAGCATACTTGAATAACTAGAAAATAATAAAACTTTATGCCCTGATAATATTGCATCTTTTAATAGTTCCATGCATTGACTAAGTTTACTACTTTCACCTTTATAATTTGATATAAATAAAGATGGATGACAACAAATTTGTCTTAATCTTGTTAGTAATGCTAAAATCTTAATTTGACTTTTTTCAAAACTATTTAATAATAATTCTTCTTTTATTTCTTTTTTTGCATTTGCCATATAAGACATATATATTTTTAATTGTTCATCTTGCATTTCATTATTTAGAATACTTATAGTTTTATCTGGAAGTTCAGTTAATACTTTCTTTTTTGTTCTTCTTAATATAAATGGCTCTATTAACATTTTTAATTTTTGTATTGCTAACTCATCATTGTCTTTTATTATTGGTATTTCATAAAGTTCTTTAAATTTTCTATAACTATATAAATAACCTGGCATTATAAAATCAAAAATAGACCATAGTTCTGAAAGTGAATTTTCTATTGGAGTTCCTGTTAAAGCAAATTTTGTATCTGCTTTAATTTGTTTTATAGTTTTTGCATTTTGAGTATTATTATTTTTTATATACTGTGCTTCATCTGCAATTATATATTTAAAATCGTAATTAGCATTTTCATATTCTGCTATATCTCTTTTTAATAAATCATATGAAGTAATAACTAAATTATATTTGTTAATATTTGATATTTGTTCTTTTCTTTCTTCTGAATTTCCATGTATAACTAAAGTTTTTATTTTTGGAGCAAATTTATTTACTTCATTTTTCCAATTAAGAGATAATGAACTTGGGCAAACTACAATACTAGGTTTAGGCTCTTTTTCTTTTCCTATATAATATAAAATTACTGCTAATAATTGTATTGTTTTTCCCAGCCCCATATCATCTGCAAGTATTCCACCAAATTTATAATTATCTAAAATTTTTAGCCATTTAAATCCAGTTATTTGATAGTTTCTTAAATATTTTACTATTTCTTTTGGAATTTCTATTTGTTCTTCTATTTCTTTGTTAGAAATTTGATTTATTATTTTTTTATATTCATCATTTTTTACAACATTAGTATCTATTTTTTGTAATATTTTGTCTAAATACATGCTCCTTGATATTGGTAATATTAATTCTCCATTTTTTAATTCATTATAACTTATTTCTTCATCTTTTAATAAGCTATCTATAAAATTCATTGTATTATTTTCTCTTAAATCTAAAAAACTTCCATTTTTTAATCTGTAATATTTCTTTTTCAAAACATATTTTTGCATTATTTCTTTTAATTCTTTAATATCAAAATCCATTTTAGATAAATCTATTTTTAGTAAATCATTTTCTAATTTTATTCCTACTTCACCTATTTTAGGTTTTATGATTTCTCTTTTTTTAAAATTGTCTGTTACTAAAACTTCAAATTTTTTCATATAGTCTTCTATTTCATAAGATAAAAAATTATATATTTTTTCTTCATTCGCTAAAATTAATCTACTATTTTTTTGATCAAGCATAAAACCAGTATTTACAAAAATATCTAAATACTCATTTTCTTTTGCTATATCTCTAGCCACTGTAATATTTTCTTCTTTTAGTGGATTAAATTCCATATTACCATATATAAATTTTAAATCTGCTATAACATAATTATTTTCATCATAATCTAAATAAAGTTTTATATATAAATCTTTTGGAACATATTTATTAATTAATATTTTATCTATTTTTTTAAATATTATTTGTTCTTTTAATTTAGGATATATTAAAGAACAAAAGCTTGGAAATTCTTCTCTTTTAAATTTTATTTTTGTAGTATAATTTTCTCTATATATGTTTAAAAGCTTAAGTGTTGTATTTTCAAATTTTTTATCGCACCTGTTTAAAGTTTTTTTTGTAAGCATATATATATATGAAGATCCTTTTAATATATCATATTCAAAAACATTTATATTAGGATTTATTGTATAGTCTCCATTTTCTTCTTGTTCAACAAAAAATTTTATTTCTGGATTATGATTTTCAAATATTATACTTGTATCTAAAACATCTTTTTTAAAAAGAACCTTCTTCCCTTGTAATATTTCAAATATCTCATCTAAGCCAGTATTTGATATAGTTATGTATTCATTGCTCATGGTTCTCATATATTTTCCATAACTTCCAACTGTTTCATTTGCATATTTTATTATTTCTGCATATTTTAAAACGAAATCTAAAAGTGGTCTATCTTCCTCTTTAAAAACATTTTTACTATGTATAAATTCTAAATTTGAACCATATTTGTATTCTTCTTTATTTAGCATTCTTTCAAAGAATTCTGGTAAACTTTTAATTTTATATAGTTGATTATTTCCTAATCTAAATTCTGCTTTTAAAGTTTTATTAAATGTATCATAAATTATTTTGGGTTCTAAAATTAAATCATGTACTTTGTTTTGAATATCTTGTTTTTTTTCTGTTTCGTTATGATAAAAAGTATGTACAATCTGTTTAAAAATCTTGTATTGTTCTTCATTTTTATTCATAAATTCAAATAACTCCTATTTATTTTTCTGGTGAATTATTATATCATAAAAATAAAGATAAGACAATACAAGTTCTCGTTTTTACCTATATAGTTAAACTTAATATTTCTTCTAATCTTTCATCTTGTTTAGTTAAATATAAATACCCTATTAATGCTTCAAATCCTGTAGAATACATATATTCGTGTACTGTAGCATTCTTAGGAAGATGATGATTTTCTGCATTTCTTCCTCTTTTTACTATTTCCATTTCTTTTGGTGTTAAATATTTTTCTATTTTGCATAAAAATTCTGCTTGAGCTTTAGCTTTCACATATTTTATAGCTTGCAAATGTAATTGATGTGGTTTTAATTTTGTTTTATTTACTAAATTCATTCTAATATATAATTCATACACACTATCTCCTATGTATGCCCAAGTTAATGGTGACATTATATTTACATCTGTTTCATTTTCTGGTCTTTTTATTATTTCTATCATTTTATTATAATAATTACTTAAGCAATTATTAGCCTCCTTTTTATTTTATTTCTTCTAAAGTAATTTTCCCTATTCTTCCATTTCTAAAATCTTCTACAATTATTTTAGCTACCTTTTCAATATCTACATTTCCGCCTATAGCTAAAGTACCTCTCTTTATTCCTATTAATTTCATTACTTCAATTATTTTTTCATTTTCTTCAATATCTAATTTAAATATTCTTTCTATTTCTTCTTTATTTATATTGTATCTAATTAATATTTTGTTTAAGTGGTTATCCATAAGAAATTTTAATAAATTATACCCTATGTCTAATATATCAATAATATCATCTTTTATTGTTCCTGTATATGCTAAATTTAAAGCAGTTTTTTCATCTTTAATTTTTGTCCATAACACACCTGGTGTATCTAACAATTCTATATTTTGATTAATTTTTATCCATTGTTTATCTTTAGTTACTCCTGGTTTATTTCCAACCATTGCTGAATTCTTTTTAGATAATCTATTTATAAAAGATGATTTTCCTACATTTGGAATTCCTAGTACCATTGCTCTAATTGATTTTCCTATTCTTCCCTTATTATTATAACTTTCTTTATTTTCTTTACATATTTCTTCTATATTTTTTATAACTTTATTAATTCCTTCTCCAGAATTTGAATTGACTTGTATTGCACTTATATTAATAGATTTAAAATAATTTACCCATTTTTCATTTTGTATTTCATCTGCTAAATCACATTTGTTCAAAACAATTAATTTTTTCTTATTTTTAGTATATTCTTCAATATCTGGATTTCTACTAGAAATAGGTATTCTAGCATCAATAATTTCTATTACAATATCTATTAATTTTAAATCTTCTATAATCTGCTTTTTTGCTTTAGCCATATGACCTGGATACCAGTTGATATTTGTTTTATTCTCATTCATTATTTTCACTCTTTCTTTTTTCTACTTCTTCTATAAATAAATCAAAATCTGATTTATATAATTGATCTTGATTTACTCTATAGCCCACTGAGATTATTGCATCTAAATTATAGAACTTCATTTTATATTTTTTTCCATCAGAAGCAGTTGCCGAGAATTCCTCGGTAACTGAATTGCTATCTAATTCGTTTTCTCTAAAAATATTTTTTAAATGTAAAGAAATATTATCAGCACTACAAGCAAATAGTTCAGCTATTGATTTTTGAGTCATCCATAAATTTTCGTTTTCATAGCGAACTTGTATACCTTTATCTTTTTCTTGTACTTTAAATATAATAAATTCTTCAGCAGAACTTCTAATTACTAAATCTTTTGCCATCCTTTACCTCCAATTCCAACATATGAATATGGAACTACAGTATTTGGTTTTGTTTGATGTAATAATAGTACGTTTCCATTAGTATTGTTCTCCATTTCTTTTAATATTTTGTTGTTTTTCATATTCATCACTTCACTTATGTTTTTTAACTACCATTTTTTCTTATTTACCAATTTTACATAACCTACTTCTTTATTATATCCCATTTTCTCATAAAAAGATTGAGCTACAAGATTATCAGTTTCAGTAATCAATGAAATAAAATCACAATTATTTTGTTTTGCAAATTGATATATATATTCAAACATTTGTGTTCCTACTTTGTTTCTTCGATATTTTTCCTTTACTCCAAAATTCCATACTGTTATAAATGGTTTTAACTGTTCTACAATGTCATAATTAATTAAGATAGTTGCTAAACCAACTATCTTATTGTTAACTTTAGCAACTATATTGTGATACGCTGGATTATTATAAATAGTATCATACACTAAAAATAATTTATTATAGTCTGTTACCAAATTGTAATTACTGTCATATATGCCAATAGCTTCTTTTAAATCATCTTTTTTTAATTTTTCTATTATAACTTCCATATTTTAACTTTCTCCAACTATTTATATAAATACATTATTTTGGCTTATTCCATGAAATATAATCACACTTTTCCGGATTATTTTCACATATATAAAATTTTCTTTTCTTTTTAGATTTTCTTACTTGTATTTTTCCACCACATTTTGGACATGGAACATCAATTGTTTCTACTAATGGTTTTGCATTTTTACATTCTGGATATCCTGGACAAGCTAAAAATTTTCCATACTTACCATATTTTATAACCATTAATCTACCACATTTATCACATGGTACATCTGATACCTCATCTTCTAATTTAACATGTTCTAACTCTTTTTCAACTTTTTCAACTTCATTTTCAAAAGGTCCATAAAATTCTCTTATAACTTTTTTCCAATTTTCTTTTCCTTCTGCTATACTATCAAATTGTTCCTCAATGTTTGCTGTAAACTCAACATTAACTATATCAGAAAAGTTTTCTGTAAGTAGTTTATTTACAACTTTTCCAAGTTCAGTTGGTATTAACTGTTTTTGCTCTTTTTCTATATATCTTCTTTCCAATATTGTTGTAATTGTTGGTGAGTAAGTACTTGGTCTTCCAATTCCTTTTTCTTCTAATGCTTTTACTAAACTTGCTTCTGTATATCTTGGTGGAGGCTCAGTAAAGCTTTGTTTTGAATCTAATTTTTGTTTTTTTACTTCTTGATTTATTTTTAAGTCTGGTACAAAATCTTCTTCATCTTCATTTGATTTATTATCTAATGTTTCTACATATAATGTCATAAATCCTTTAAATTTAAGAGATTGTCCATTTGCTTTAAAATTATATTCATTTACATCAATATTTGCTGAAATTGTATCATAAATTGCTGATTGCATTTGACTTGCTAAAAATCTATTATATATTAATTTATACAATTTATATTGATCTTTAGTTAAAGAATCTTTTATCTTTTCTGGATTTAATTCTATATATGTAGGTCTAATACCTTCATGTGCATCTTGTGAATTTTGTTTTGTTTTATAATACCTATTTTCATAATATTCTTCGCCATATTGCTTTATTATTTCTTTTTTAGCTGCTATTCTTGCTTCTTCAGAAATTCTTGTAGAATCTGTTCTCATATATGTAATAAGACCAACAGTTCCTTTTTCTTGTACTTTTACACCTTCATATAACCCTTGTGCAACTGACATTGTTTTCTTTAAAGTAAATCCTAATTTTCTTGATGCTTCTTGTTGCATAGTACTTGTTGTAAATGGTGGTGCTGGATTTCTTTTTCTTTCTCCTTTTTTTACTTCTGTTACAACATATTTTCCGTTTTCTATATTTTTTAATATTTCTTCTACTTCTTGTTTTGAATGTAATTCTATTTTCTTTTTATTCTTTCCATGTAGTTTAGCTACAAAAGTTTTATTTGTATTTTCATCTAAGAGTGTTGCTATTATATTCCAATATTCTTCTGGAATAAATTTTTCTATTTCCTCTTCTCTATCAACTATAAGTTTTACTGCAACAGATTGAACTCTACCTGCTGATAATCCTTTTCTTACTTTTTTCCATAGTACAGGGCTCATTTTATAACCAACTATTCTATCTAGTACACGCCTTGCTTGTTGTGCGTTTGTTAAATTCATATCTATTTTTCTTGGATTTTTAACTGAATTTTGAACAGTTTCTTTTGTTATTTCATTAAATGTTACTCTACATATACTATCTTCTGGAATATTTAATATATGTGCTAAATGCCAAGCAATTGCTTCTCCTTCACGATCAGGGTCAGTTGCAAGATATACTTTTTTTGCCTTTTTAGCATCTGCTTTTAAAGATTTTATTAAATCTCCTTTTCCTCTAATATTTATATATTCTGGTTCAAAATCATTTGCTATATCTATTCCTATTTTTGATTTTGGTAAATCTCTAATATGTCCCATAGAAGCAACAACTTTAGTATTGCTTCCTAAAAACTTTTTTATGGTATTTGCCTTTGCAGGTGATTCAACAATTATTAATTTATCTGCCATTATCTATTTACTAATAATTTAAAATTATTAGTTTCTCCTTTCTCATATAAATATTTTAAATACTCTATAGTATAATACAGTATATTTACTTTTTTTTCAAGTATTAGTTTTTTTGAGTAACACGAAGCATTTTTGTTTATTATTTGAATTTCTATCTATAAGGGGGAAAATCTCGAAGTTAATGTGAATTATCATACTTTTATCTAATTGGATTTACTATTAGATGAAAAAACTAAGTAACTGTATATTTTTTATTATTTTATATTTGAAAATATACATATACTTAGTTTTCAATAATTTTATGTATTAGTAACTTTATTATTCTGTAACAAATATATCAGATATTACATCATCTACAGATATTGGTGTTACCTTATTTGCCATTAATATATTTAAAAGTCTGTTTATTTCTTGTTCTTTACTAGATATATTATTTACTATTTTAGATTCTATATTAAATTTTTCACTTTCTTCTTTCTTTTTAATTATTTCTATTCCATATTTTCTTTCGTTTATTTCGGTTAAATTTCTAGTTTCATAGTATTCTAATTCTATTTTTTCATTTAGTTCTTCAGAATCATTTTTATCAATTGTTACTCTGCCGAAAAATTGTTTTTTGTATTCCATTATTTGTTTTCCTCCTTTCGTAAACACATGTATTTTAATATAATACAAATACTTAAAAATATCAAGATATTTCGTAAGCCCAACTTCGACATTTTTCGACATTTACTTTATTACTTTTTTTATTTCTTTATAAATTTCATCTTCTACATTTGGTTTTGCTATTTTAGAAGCATTTCTTCCCATTTCTTCTAATTTTGTTTTATCTTTTATTATTTCATTTATTGAATTTCCTAAAATTTCTGAATTTATATCTTTATCTAAAATAATTCTAGCTGCATTTACTTTTTCTAATACTCTAGCATTATATTCTTGATGATTTTCTGTTGCATATGGAAATGGTATAAATATTGCAGGTTTTCCTACTACTGATATTTCTGTAATTGTCATAGCTCCACTTCTACAAACAATTAAATCTGAAATATTCATAACTTCTTCCATATTATATATATATGGAACAATTTTTGCATTATCTATTTTTTCTATATTAACATTAACTTTATTTAATTCAGCTTTTATTTTATTATATTGTTCAGGTCCAACTGCCCACATTATTTGATAATCTTTATTTTTCTTATTTACAATAATCTCAATAAAACTTCTATTAATACTTTGCGCTCCTTGGCTTCCTCCAAAAACTAATACTACAGGTATATTAGGTTTTAAACCTAATTCTATTTTTATTTTTTCTTTTTTGTTTTCATCATATTCTAACTTTTTTAGTTTTATTGGATTTCCTGTTACTATTACATTTTCTCTGTTGTCTAATCTTTCTTTTGCTTCTTTAAAACCTACTAATATTTTATCTGCTTTCTTTTTAAATAATTTTACTGCAATTCCTGGAAATGCATTGCTCTCATGCAAAATTACTGGTATATTCATTTTTTTAGCTGCTATTACTGTAGGAACACAGATATAACCTCCTGTTCCTATTAATATATCTGGTTTAAATTCTTTTATAATTTTTTTTGCTTCATCTATAGACTTATATGTTGCATATAAGTTTTTAAAATTCTCTATAGTTATTTTTCTTTCAAGTCCATGAGCATTTATAGTTTCTAGTTTATAGCCTGCTCTTGGTACCAAATCATTTTCTAATCCTCTATTAGTTCCAATAAATAAAATTTCCGAATTTTCTTCTTTCTCTTTGATTTTATTGGCTATTGCTAAACCTGGATTTATATGTCCTCCTGTTCCTGCTGCTGCAATTATAGCTCTCATACTATCCCTCTTTCTTATTTAGTATAAATTGCTTTTTATGATTTCAATTTAGATTTTGATATATTTAGTAATATTCCACACATTCCGAGCAGAATTATAAGTGCTGTTCCTCCTGCACTAAAGAAAGGCAAT
>CALXYR010000041.1 GCA_944393025.1 uncultured Clostridia bacterium
CTTACAAATTATGTTTTGTGTAAAAATTATTTCCATACTTATATATTTCATTTGGAAGTTACTTTTAAAATTTTTGTTTAATACAAAGTGAAAAATAATATTATTTTATAATAGAAAAAAACTAAATATTATGATACAATAATTCCATAGTTAGATAATGTAAAAATTGAAAGGAAGAAAATTGTGAATAGACAATTAATATTAAGCAAAATTATAAATGAAGAAGATAAATTATTAGTTGCTAAAATGCTTGATAAAATAGATTTTTCAAATAAAAGAAATTCAGTTGAATATACTGATTTTTTGGATTTAAGACAAAGTCAATTACTTGAATATATTTTAAAACAAATAAGATATACAAATTATATTTTATTTGGTGGTTACAAAGATGCAGAAAGAACAGTCATAATTATATATCCAGATAAATTAGAAGATATATTGAAAAATAATAAATTTGATTATAATACAATTATGGGAATAATTAGAATAAAGCTTCCAAATGAATTGGAAGGAATCTACGCACATAGAAATTATTTAAGCGGAATTATAAAAATAGGAATAAGAAGAGAAAAAGTTGGGGATATACTAGTAAAAAAAGATGGAGCAGATATAATTGTATTAAAAGAAAATGAAGATTATATAATAAAAGGATTACAAGAACTAACTAGATTTAGTAAATCTAAATTTAGTAAGGAGAACATAGAAAATATACTTGTTGAAGAACCCAAAATACAAAAAATAAGTATTATTATTCCATCTATGAGAATTGATAGTATATTATCAGAATTAATAAAAACTTCAAGGTCAAAAGCTTTATTAATAGTTAAAGAAGAAAGAGTTTTTATAAATCATGAATTAGTATTAAAAGGAGCAAAAGAAATAAAACCAAATGATATAATAACAGTAAGAGGTAAAGGAAGATTTAAAGTAGGAGATATTTTAAATACAACTAAAAAAGGAAATTTAGTTGTAGAAATAGAAAAGTTTGTTTAAATAAATTTATAGAAAGGAATCAATTCAAAAAAATGATAAATAAATATTTTAAATTGATTATATAGGTGAGAAGATGAAGATAATTGACGGTAAAGAATTAGCAAAAAAAATAAGAGAGAATCTTAAAATAGAAGTAGGAGAATTAAGAAAAAAAGGTATTATACCAAAACTTGCAGTTATAATGGTTGGAAATAATAAAGCATCAGAAGTTTATGTGAGAAATAAAAGCAAAGCATGTGATGAAATTGGAATAGAATTTGAGGAATATATAAAAGGTAATAATATTTCTCAAAAAGAATTAATTAAATTAATAGATAATTTGAATAATAGAAAAGACATACATGGAATTTTGTTGCAAAGTCCAATACCAGAAAATTTAAATATTAGACAAGCTTTTAATGAAATAGATTATAGAAAAGATGTAGATGGTTTTAATCCTATAAATGTCGGAAAATTATCTATAGGAGAAGATTGTTTTATTTCTTGTACACCATATGGAGTTATTAAAATGCTTGAAGAATATAATATTGATTTAGAGGGTAAAAGAGCTGTTATTATTGGTAGAAGTAATATTGTGGGAAAGCCATTGTTGCAATGTTTATTAAATAAAAATGCAACTGTAACGGTATGTCATTCAAAAACAAAAAATATAAGAGAAATTACTAATGAAGCAGATATATTAATAGCAGCACTTGGTAAGCCTAAATTTGTTACAGAAGATATGGTAAAAGAAAATGCTGTAGTTATTGATGTGGGAATAAATAGAAGTGAAGAAGGAAAATTGGTTGGAGATGTGGATTTTGAAAATGTTTCAAAAAAAGCAGCATATATAACTCCAGTACCAGGAGGAGTAGGACCTATGACAATAGCTATGTTAATGAATAATGTTGTTAAATCTGCAAAGTTAACATTAGAAAAATAATAAAAATATAATTCGGGGGCAATTTCTTAAAATAAAGGAGAAATTGTTATGAATATAAATTTAGATAAAAGCAGAATAAAAATTATAAAAATAGAAGATAAAAATTATCCTGAAAAATTAAAAAATATATACAATCCACCTAAAGTGTTATATGTACTTGGAAATGAAAAAATATTGAATGAAACCACAATAGCAATAGTAGGAAGTAGAGATTGCACGAAATATGGAGCACAAAATGCATATAAATTTGCCTACGAAATTTCTAAAAGAAATATTGGTGTGATAAGTGGTTTTGCAAGAGGAATTGATGCATATGCACATAAAGGAGCATTATTAGAAAAAGGAAAAACAATAGCTGTGCTGGGATGCGGATTAGATATTATATATCCTAGTGAAAATTTTGAATTATATAAAAAAATAGTGCAAGTTGGAGGAGCTATCATTACAGAATATCCACTTGGAACAAAACCAGAGAAATATCATTTTCCAGAAAGAAATAGAATAATTAGTGGGTTGGCAGAAAAAATATTAGTTATTGAAGCAAAAGAAAGAAGTGGAGCACTTATTACAGTGAATTATGCATTAGAACAAGGAAAAGATGTATACGCAATTCCAGGTAATATTACAAATATTAATTCAATAGGAACAAATGAAATTATAAAAGAAGGAGCATTTTTAGTAACGAATATACAAGATATTGTATGGTAGAGATAGGAGAAAAAAATGGAAAAAGAAAAAAAGATGAAAAAAAATGTAGAATTATATGGTAGATATAAGGCTTTTTCATTTGACCTATTATTTTATTATGCAATAATATTTTTATTTTTTACACAAACAAAAGGAATAAATGCAGCAGATGTACTTTTGGCAGAATCTTTATACCCAATATTTAAGATTATTTTTTTAATTCCAGCTACTGTATTGATAAATTCTTTAGGAAAAAGGAAAAGTTTAATCATAGGAAACTCTTTTAATATATTTGCAATAATTGTATATATTGCAAGCACTAACTTTATAACTATAATTATAGGAGAACTATTAGCTGCAATAGGATTTATAATAAAGGGCATATGCGAATCAAATATTCTTTATGACTCATTAGAAAATAATGAAAAAAGAGGTATAAGATTTGCTAAAATAGAAGGAAAAAGTATTTCAATTTATTATTATATTGAAGCAATATCAGCAGTAATATCTGGATTGCTATTTGTAGTTAATGGCTATATACCAATGATTATGTGTTTAGTTATAACAATATTTTCTACTTATTTATCAACAAAGTTTAAAAACATTGATGAAAAAAGAAAGATTAATTTTAAAGAAATAAAGTTAGAATGTAGTGAATTATTAAGTTCATTTAAATTGATTAGAAAATCACTAAGATTAAAAAACTTAATACTTTTTGGTGCATTTATATCAGCAATTATGTTATCAATAACAATGCTTAGAAGTAGCATTATGCAAGAAGTAGGAATTCCAGCACAGTACTTTGGATTGATATTTGCAATATTAGGATTAATATCTGGAATAACAGCAAAAAATGCTAGTAGATTTCATAAAAAATTTAGAAATAGAACATTAGCTTTTTTGGCAATTCCATTAGTAATTTCATTTATAATATTAGGAAGTGTATGTACATTAAACATATCATATAGTATAAATATAATTACTATATTAATAATGTTTTTAGTACAATATATTGTGAAAGGTCCATTTTATCCATTAATTAAGCAATACTTAAATAATTTTACAGATACTAAATTAAGAACTAAAATTTCATCTTTATTTAATTTATTAGAAAACTTATTAAGATTTTTAATAACATTTATAGCCTCAAATTTATTAAGATATACTACAACTTCTAATACATTTATCTTTTTAGGAATAATTTTAACAATTATTGTAATTATCATGCTAAAAAACATGAAAAATAAAGTAGGACTTAAACCAGAAGAATATTCTCAAAGAGATATAAGATTTTTGAATTAACCAAATTCGTTTTAGGGACAGGTCTCCCGACGAACTTTTATTCGTTTTGGGGACAGGTCTATTGATAATCTTTTTATCAATAGACCTGTCCCTAAAACGAATAAAAGTTCGTCGGGAGACCTGTCCCTAAAACGAAAAAATTTTGATTAAAACTAAAAAAAGCATTGACATATTTTAATATTATTTATAAAATATATTTGAAAAAATAGGAGCATTGTGCTTAAAATTTTACTAGACAAATGAAAAAAGCAAATAAAATACTTAAGGAGGAAATTTTTAATGTACACATTTAATAGGATAATAGTAAATCCTCAATTACCAAAGAGAATTGAAAAATTAGCAACTATAGCAAATAATTTATGGTGGTCATGGAATACAAATTTTCTAAAATTATTTAAAGAAATAGATATTGATGTATGGGAAAGAGTTGGAAAAAATCCAGTAAAATTCTTAAAAAAAGTATCTCAAGATAAATTAGAAAGTGTAGCAGAAAATCAAGAATTTTTGAAGAAATATGATAAGTTTGTTAAAGATTTTGAAGATTATATTAAAAGCAGAAATACATGGTTTAATAAGAAATATCCAAATAATGAGGGAGATTTAATTGCATATTTTTCAGCAGAGTATGGTTTAGATGAAATACTTCCTATATATTCAGGAGGACTCGGAATATTATCAGGAGATCACTTAAAATCAGCAAGTGATTTAGGAGTGCCATTAGTTGCAGTAGGGTTATTGTATAAAAATGGTTATTTTTGGCAAACCATAAATGGACAAGGTGTACAAGAAACAGAATATAAAGATTTAGATATTGAAAATTTACCAATACTTCCAGTTAAAGATGTGGATGGACAAGATTTAATAATATCTGTAGATTTACCAAAAAAGAAATTATATATAAAAGTATGGGAAATTAAAGTTGGAAGAGTAACTTTATATTTAATGGATTCAGATATAGATGCAAATATTGCAGAATATAGAGGAATAACAAAAACATTATATGGTGGAAATCAAGAAACTAGAATACAACAAGAAATTGTGTTAGGAATGGCAGGTGTAGAACTTTTAAGAAGAATTGGTGTAAAACCAACTGTATATCACATGAATGAAGGGCATTCATCTTTCTTAATTCTAAAATTGATTGAAAATACAATAAAGGATAAAAAAGTATCTTTTAATATAGCAAGAGATATTGTATCTTCTAAAACAGTGTTTACTACACATACACCAGTACCAGCAGGAAATGATATTTTTCCTATAGAACTAATGGATACATATTTTAAAAATTATTGGGAAAAATTAGGAATAAGTAAACAAGATTTCTTTAAAATGGGAATGAAGCCAAATGCTAATCAAAATAGTGGATTTGATATGGGAGTTTTAGCATTAAAAGTGGCAGGTAAGAAAAATGGAGTAAGTAAGTTACATGGAGCAGTATCAAGAGAATTGTTTGGAGATATTTGGCCAAATATTGCAGCAAATGAATCACCAATAACTTATATTACAAATGGAATACATACATGTAGTTGGATTCCACAAAATATAAAAGATCTATATAATGATTATTTGGCACCATATTGGCAAGATAATATACATGATAATGATATTTGGAACAAAATAAATAATATACCAGATGAAAAATTATGGTCTGCACATATGGAAAGAAAAAGAAAATTAATAGATTTAGTTAAAAAAAGTACTACACAACGATTACATAGATGTGGATATAGTTATCAAGAAATAGAGAAAATCACATCTAAATTAAATGAAAATATATTAACTATAGGATTTGCAAGGAGATTTGCAACATATAAAAGAGCAACACTAATATTTAAAGATTTAGAAAGAATAACACAAATATTTAGCAATGAAAATAGACCTATACAAATAATTTTTGCAGGGAAAGCACATCCAGCAGATAAAGAAGGTCAAGATTTAATAAAATATATACATGAAATATCTATGAAGCCACAATTTAAAGGAAAGATATTCTTGTTAGAAAATTATAATATCGCAATGTCTAGATATTTAATTAGTGGTGTTGATGTATGGCTTAATACTCCAAGAAGACCAATGGAGGCGTCAGGAACAAGTGGGCAAAAAGCTTCAGTTTGTGGTGTACCAAACTTTAGTGTACTAGATGGATGGTGGGCAGAAGGATATAATTCAAAAAATGGTTGGTATATAGGACTAAATGATGAATATGAAAATTATGATATTCAAGATAAAGCAGATAGTGAAGATATATATAATACATTAGAAAATAAAATATTACCTACATATTATGATAGAAATAAAAATAACATTCCAGAAAATTGGATTAAAATAATGAAAAACTCTATTATATCAACAGGAGGAAAATTTAGTACTGCAAGAATGGTAGTAGATTATGTAGATAAACTTTATATACCACTTTGCAATTTGTATAATAATTATTATAGCAAATTAGATATTGTTACTGAATTTAATACTTGGAAAGAAGATTTATATAGAAATTGGGAAGATATAAAAATAACCCAAGAAAATAATTTAAATGATATAACAATTGATGCAGGAAATTATATAGATGTAAAATGTAAAGTAACATTGCCAAATATATCAATAAATAATATTGAACCAGAAGTGTATTATGGAAGAATAGAAGAAAACGGTGTTGTAGATGATATTCAAATAATACCAATGAAATTGATAGAAGAAGATATAGAAAATAAAACATATACATATACAGCTAAAATAAAATTGATTAATGGTGGAGAATATGGTTACACATTTAGAGTAATGCCAAAACATGAGATGATATTAGATGCAGAAAATTTAGATTTAGTAAAGTGGATATAAAAATTAAGTTTTAATTAAAAAGTATAAAACTAATTAGAAAAAAGGAGGAATGTACAATGGAAGAAGTAAAAAAAGTATCAGAAGAAGAAAAAGCAGAAATAAAATTAAAAAACAAAAGAAATACTTTTACATTAATTTATATACTAGTTGGATTGTTTTTGTTAGCAGTATTAGGAATGTTAGCATATGCTTTTATAGTTACAAGATAATTTAAAAAACTATACAAAAAATAGTTGAGATATAAATACCTCAACTATTTTTTGTGTAAGTTAAAAGAAATAAAATGTTTAAAGGTAAATCTAATAATAAATCATATAATCTATTTCAGGGAAAATACAATCTATTTTATTAATGTATTTTAGAAAATCTTCATCTATATTATTTTCAAGAATTTGATAATATAGTTTTGTAAATCTACCAATATGGTCTTTTATTCTTTTTTTAGCATAATCTACCATTGTGCCATTGGTTATTATAAATAGCCAATCACTACTTTGAGCTAAGAGCAATTCTCTTGCACATTGATTTAAAGCTTTCCTTTTTATAGAAGACTTTTTTTCATTAGGAAATTTATGAGCTAATTCTACCATACGGTCACCAGCAACATGCAAATGTTTATGAGCATAATCATTTGTTTGATTTAGCCAAACTTCACTATAACCATTAGCTCCCCAACTTGATCTACAAGGTGTAGAAACTTGCATTAAAGGAAATTTATCTATATATTCACTAGGTGTTATTAATTTAAAATTACATTTATCATAATATATTTTTTTAAATAATATATATAGCCAGTAAGGTCCTTCATACCACCAGTGTCCATAAAGTTCAGCATCATAAGGGCAAAGAATAATAGGTGGATTTGCTGTAAGTGATGCTAAATTGTTAATTTGAGCTTCTCTACTATCAAAAAAGTGTCCTGCTTGTTTTTCAACAGAATCTTTTGCCCATTGTATATTATAATAATCTTTTTCACAATCTTTACCAGTAATTCTATAATATTTTATGCCAGTATGAACTCTAGCACCATTTGAGGCAATATATGGTTTTATATATTCATAATCAGCATCATAACCAATATCTCTATAAAACTCTCTGTAATTAAAATCACCAGGATAGCCATTAATAGAACTCCATACTTGCCTAGAAGATTCAATATCTCTACCAAAAGCTATAACTCCTTCAGGAGAAACTATTGGAGCAAAAGTACCATAAATTGGAGTGGGATTTGCATATAAAATTCCATGAGATTCAGTTATAATATAATCAATTCCAAATTCTTTTAAATATTTATCTGCTTCAGGAATATAACCACATTCTGGAAGCCAAATTCCACGAGGCTTTTTACCAAAATACTTTTCATAAGTTTGAACGCCCACAGCAATTTGAGCTTTTACAGTTTGTTCTGTAACATATAAAATAGGAAAATAACCATGGGTTGCACCACATGTTATAATTTCGAGAACACCGATATCTTGAAAATGTTTAAAACCTTGAATTAAATTACATTTGTAAACTTCTTTAAATACATACAAGTCATTTGTATATCTATCTAAATAATATTTTGATAAATTATTTAATCTTGAATCATATTTTGTTCTTTCTAATTCTTTTTTACATAATTCAATATGAGTTTTTAAATATTTAATATATCTTTTTTGAAGCAATTTATTATCAAGCATATTAAGAAGAGGGGGAGTAAGTGACATTGTAATTCTAAAGTCAACTTTTTCCTCCTCTAATTTTTTAAAATTTAGTAGAAGTGGTATATATGTTTCGGAAATAGCTTCATATAGCCATTGTTCTTCTAAATAATCTTCACTTTCTGGATGATGTATAAAAGGTAAGTGAGCATGAAGCACAAAACTTACATATCCTTTTTCTTTTGCCATATAATTATAACCTTCCTTAGTATATTTTAATTTATTTAAAAGTAGAACTATTAGAAGAAGATAAATTTAACTTTAAAGTATTATTCTCTAGTTCTTCTAATTCAATTTCATTTTTATACAATTTTTTATATATTTCATAGATATTATAAACTTTACCAAAATTTTTCATAAATGTAATAGAAGAAATTTCTTTTTCTTCTATAAAATTATTTTTAATATTTTTAAAGAAAACAGATTTTCCAAGTTTATCAAATAAAATATGATTATTTGGCATTTGCATATTATTTGAAGTAGAAATAGAAATATAGTTATCAATATTTGAATTTACTACAATAGGTCTTCTGCCAAGTTCTACTGAATAACTGCAATCTGCGTTATTTAGGTGTAAATACCAACTATTAGCAAAATCATTTATTTCAACTTCAAAAGTATAATTCATAGTATTGTTTGTAATAATTAATACTGGTTTAGTAATATTAAAGAAATTTTCACCATATGTTTTTATATATGAATTTCTATCTTCATCAGAGATATCCCAGTATATAAATAGCATAGATGGAGTTTGAGCCAATATTTTAACAATAGTTTTATTATACCTGTAAGGCAAATCATAATATTCTACATTGGAAACGAGCATTTTTTCTTTTTTTGAATCTACTTGTTTGGCATTTTTCTTTTTTGAAGTAGAAGTAGATTTCTTACTAACTACAGCAGTTTCTTTTTTAGATTTAGAAGAACTAGCGATAGATAGCTTAGATGTAGAAATTTTAGTTTTAATTTTAGCCTTATTAACAGTTTTACTAGTTGAGTATTTAGTTTTTTTATTATTATCTTTCTTTGCATTATTAGGGACTTCTACTTTAGCTTTTGAATTTTTTCTTGATAAATTAGTACTAGTAGAATTTTTTTTCTTTTCAATTTTTTCATTATTTGATTTATTTAGTTCATCTTTTGATTTCCTTGGCATCTTTTCCTCCGTATAAATAAAATATTCTAATATATAATATATCAAATATAAAATAAATTCAAGTAAAAAAGGGAATTTATACAAATTTCTTGCATAAATTTTAAAAATATGTTAATATATATAACATAATGCTAAGAAAAAGAGGAGTAAGTTATAAAATTCTTAAACAGAGAATAGAAGTATAAGCTGAAAGCTTCTAATAAGAAAAATAACTGAAGGTAGCTTTGGAGCAGATATAGAGAAATAATAGTAACTATATACGAGTAACTTGCGTTAAAAGTAATTAAGATACAATAACAAATTAATATTAATATTTAGTAAAATATAAATATTAGTGTATATAAATTGTGAATTAAGGTGGTACCGTAGGTAAATAGCTTGCCCTTAAATAATAGGGTAAGCTGTTTTTGGTATTAGTTTAAAAATATAATATCGAAGGGATGATTGTATGGAAAGAAAATTAAATGACAAATTTAATCCAAAAGATTTTGAGGATAAAATTTACAAAGGATGGGAAGAAAAAGGATATTTTAAACCTAATATGGATAAAACAAAAGGAAGTTACTGTATAATGATGCCTCCACCAAATGTAACAGGAAAACTTCATATGGGACATGCTTTAGATGATACTTTACAAGATATTTTAATTCGCTTTAAAAGAATGCAAGGCTATAATACATTATGGCTTCCTGGTTCAGATCATTCAGCAATTTCAACAGAAATGAAGGTAGTTGAAAAATTAAAAAAAGAAGGTAAAACAAAACAAGAATTAGGAAGAGAAAAGTTCTTAGAAGAAGCTTGGGATTGGACTAGAATTTATGGAGGTACAATACAAGAACAACAGAAAAAATTAGGTTGTTCTTGTGATTGGGAAAGAAGAAGATTTACATTAGATAAAGGATTATCTGATGCAGTTTTAGAGCAATTTATTAGGTTATATAATAAAGGACTTATATATAAAGGAACAAGAATGATAAATTATTGTCCAAGTTGTAGAACATCTATTTCAGATGCAGAAGTTGAATACAAGGAAGAATCTACACATTTATGGCATATTAGATATAAAATAAAAGAATTAGAAGATAAATATATTATAGTTGCAACAACAAGACCAGAAACAATGCTTGGTGATACTGCTGTAGCAGTAAATCCAACAGATGAAAGATATAAAGATTTAATAGGAAAGACTTGTATACTTCCTATAATGAATAAAGAAATTCCAATTATAGCAGATGAATTTGTAGAAAAAGAATTTGGAACAGGATGTGTTAAAATAACACCAGCACATGATATGAATGATTATCAAGCAGGATTAAGACATAATTTAGAAATTATAAATGTATTTGATGATAATAACAAGATGGGAAACTTAGTTCAAAAATATGAAGGAATGAATTTATTAGAAGCAAGAAAAGTTATTATAGAAGATTTAAAAGAAATAGGTGCATTGGTAAAAGAAGAAGAATATGTTCATAATGTTGCAAAATGTGAAAGATGTAAAAACACATTAGAGCCAAAAATTTCAGAGCAATGGTTTGTTTCAATGAAAGAATTAGCAAAAAAAGCAGCAGATTCTGTGAGAAATGGAGAAGTAAAATTTATTCCAAAAAAATATGAAAAACAATATTTTAATTGGCTAGATAATATTCAAGATTGGTGTATATCAAGACAATTATGGTGGGGGCATAGAATACCTGCATATTATTGTGAAGAGTGTGGCTATATTAATGTAGAAAAGCAAACACCTCAAAAATGCAAAAAATGTGGAAGTACTAAGTTACATCAAGATGAAGATACATTAGATACATGGTTTAGTAGTGCACTATGGCCATTTTCAACACTTGGATGGCCTAATATAAATGAAGAAGATTACAAAACTTTTTACCCAACAAGTGTATTAGTAACAGGGTTTGATATAATAACATTTTGGGTATCAAGAATGATGTCACAAGGATTAGAACTTACAGGAAAGCCTCCATTTAAGGATGTATTAATTCATGGAATGGTTAGAGATAGCCAAGGAAGAAAAATGTCAAAAACATTAGGTAATGGTATAGATCCAATAGAAATAATAGATGAATATGGAGCAGATAGTTTAAGATTTGCTGTAATTTCTGGAACGACAATGGGAAATGATATAAGATATATGCCAGAAAAATTAGAACAAGCATCAAATTTTGCAAATAAAATATGGAATGCAGCTAAATTTATAATTAATTCTTTAGCAGATGAGGAAAAGGTAAGAAAATTCTGCTATGAAGTATATGAAAAAAATAAAACATATAATCCGGATTTATTAAAGATTGAAGATAAATGGATATTAAACAAATTTGATAAATTAGTAGTAGAAGTAACTAAAAATTTGGAAAATTATGATTTAGGAGTAGCACTTGACAAAATATATAGCTTTATATGGAATGAATTTTGCGATTGGTATATAGAAATGTGTAAACCAAGAATATATAGTGAAGATGAAGAAACAAAAGTAGCTGTTAGTGATATATTAAATCATGTATTCGGTTCTTCATTAAAATTATTACATCCATTTATGCCATTTGTAACATCAGAAATATATTCAAAATTGATTTGTTTTGGAACAAAAGACTTGATTATATCAAAATGGCCAACACAAAGAAAAGAATTTATATTTGATGCAGAAGAGGAAGCAGTAGAAAAAATAAAAGAAATAATTGTAGGAATTAGAAATATAAGGAGTACAAAAAATATACATCCAAGTAAAAAATCAATATTAATTATAGTAACTTCTAAATATAAAAAAGAATTAGAAGAAGCTAAAGATTTATTATTAAAATTAGGATTTGCAGAAAAAATAGAGATTGTAGAAAGAACAGAAGATATAAAAGAAAATAAAGAAGAAATAAATAATGCAATGTCTATAATTTTAAGTGATATTGAAGTATATATACCACTTAAAGGATTAATAGATATAGAAGAAGAAAAGAAAAGATTACAAGCAGAAATTACAAGACTTGAATCAGAGGTAATAAGAGGAGAAAAAATGTTATCAAATCCAGGTTTTGTAAATAAAGCACCAGAAGCAAAAGTAAATGAAGAAAAAGAAAAACTGATTAAATATAAAGAAATGCTGGCTTTAGCAAAAGAAAGATTAATTCGTTTTAGGGACAGGTCTCCCAGCGAACTTTGATTCGTTTTAGGGACAGGTCTCCCAGCGAACTTTAATTCGTTTTTGGGACAGGTCTCCCGGCGAACTTTAATTCG
>CALXYR010000042.1 GCA_944393025.1 uncultured Clostridia bacterium
ATTTTTGTTTATTTTTTTATTTATCACTAATCCGTTATATTATTTTTAATAATATTTACTTTTTTTATTTATTTTATGTTTCTAAATTTTCATATTTTTGTTTACTTTTTATTATTTTTTATTTGTTTTTCTTAACTATTTTAATCCTTAATATTAATTTAAATTTTTTTCATACCTTTTTGACAATTTTTTATTATTTTTTCTATTAGTTTTTTTAAGATTTCAATCTTTTATTTTTTAGTATTTTTTATGGAACATATTTTTTTATATTTTAATTATTTATTTATTAAATTAATTATTTTTATTTAAAATTATTTCAATAAATATTTATTAATTTATTTTTTTAATTTTTATTTACTATTAATTATTTATTATTTATTTATTACATTTATTTATTATTTATTTTATAATGTACAAAAAAATAATTTTTTATATATTAATATTTTGCATATATAAAAAATTATTTTTTTATTATTTTATATTATTTATTGCTTTATTGATAGCTTCTTTTTCTTCTTCTGATAATATATGTTTTGAAATTCCTTTTTCTATAGGTTTTGCATATATATTTGAATTGTCTCTAGCATATATTCCACTTAACACTACTCCAGTGTTATAATCATCTAATAATGCTATAGAAAAACTTAAATCACTACCTACATCTTTAAATGCATTATATCTTACAATTCCTATTTTTTGAGTACATCTTTTAATATTATCATCAATTACTTTACAATATGATATTATTTCTTCATTCTTTTTTTCTAATTTTTCTACCTTTATTATATAGTCTCTCATAATTTCTTCTATATTATTTCCATTACCTAATTTATTCATAAATTTAGAATAACTTGTTCGTAATTTTTTTAAATTTATTACATTTATAATATATAGCACACATAATACATCTACTAATATAAATAATATAAAGAAAAAAAATTCTGATTTAAAAAAATTAAAAAATATATCCACTTTAATTTTCCTTTCGACTTTTCTTATTTAATTAATCCTAATATTCTTTCTAAATCATCGTATGAAGAATATTGAATAATTATTTTTCCAGACTTCTTTTTAGCATCTAATTTTACCTTTGTCCCAAAAAATCCTTGAAAAGAATCTTCTATATCTCTATAAATGGCTTCTAACTTAGGATTATTTTTTTCTGATACTTTAGTATTTTTTATTTTTCTTTCTATATCTCTAACAGATTCTCCTCTTTCTATAATATTTAGTGCAGCTTTATATTGTCTTTCAGGATCTTCTATAACAACTAAATTTCTACAATGCCCTTCTGTAAGTTTTCCTTCTTGTGCTAATTCTATTACTCGAGGATCTAAGTTTAATATTCTTACTGAATTTGCAATATTGCTTCTACTAATTCCAATTGAATCTGCTAACTCTTTTTGTGTCATTCCATAATCATCTATTAACTCTTTTAAACCTTTCGCTTTATCTATTGGATTCAAGTCAACTCTTTGTAAATTTTCAATTAATGCTATTTCTTTATTATTTCTTTGAGTAATATCATCCTTTATTATACATGGCATTTCAGTTAATCCAGCTTTTTTTGCCGCTCTCCATCTTCTTTCTCCTGCAACAATTTCGTAATAACTATCTTTTTTATTAACTATAATAGGCTGTAATACTCCATAAGTTTTTATTGAATTTGCAAGTTCATCTAATGCTTCTTCATCAAATTTTTTTCTTGGTTGATCATTATTTGGTTCTATTTCTATTATTTTTATTTTGTGAATTTTATCAAATGAATTTTCTTCTTCTTTTTGTAATAAATTTTCAGTAAATAATGCATCTAATCCTTTTCCTAATCCTGTTTTTTTCATATTAATCATTCCTTGCATATATATTTAGGTTTTTATTATGGTTTTACCTATAAACCTTATATTTTATAATGCATGTTTTCCTCTTCCATCTGATTCATTTTTCTTTAAAAATTCTTTTACAAATTTTTCATAGCTTTTAGCACCTTTAGACCTTGGATCATATATGCTTATAGGCATTCCATAACTTGGTGCTTCACTAAGTTTTACATTCCTAGGAATAACATTTTTATATACTTTATCATTAAAATATTTTTTAACTTCTTTTACAACTTGATTTGATAGATTAGTTCGTACATCATACATTGTAAGTAATGCACCTTCGATTTCAATATCTTTATTTAGGTGTTTTTTTACTAAGTTAATGGTATTTAATAATTGGCCTAACCCTTCTAAAGCGTAATATTCGCATTGTACTGGAATTAATACACTATTTGAAGCTGTAAAAGCATTTAATGTAATTAATCCTAAAGATGGTGGACAATCTATAATAATAAAGTCATAATCATTTTTAATTTTATCCAGTTTTTCCTTTAGTCTATGTTCTCTTGACATTACAGAAACAAGTTCAACCTCAGCCCCAGCAAGATTTATATTCGATGGACATAAATTCAAGTTTTTAATGTTTGTCTTTTTGACAACATCACTTGCTTCTATTTCATTTATCAAAATATCATATACTGATAGTTCTACATCATTTCTATCAATTCCTACTCCACTAGATGCATTTCCTTGAGGATCTGCATCTATTAGTAATACTTTTTTACCTTTTTTGGCAAGTATAGTACTTAAATTAACTGAAGTTGTAGTCTTTCCTACTCCTCCCTTTTGATTTGCTACTGAAATAATTTTACCCATATTTATGCCTCCTAAAAATAACATATTAATAATATAAAATAATTTATAATATGTCAATAATATTTTTATTTTTATTTTTATTTTTTTATTGTATAGGAAAAATCGACTTTTTTCTTGATATCTCAGTATTCTTAACGATTTTTGCTATACAACAAGGTTAGGCATCCTTAGACTGTCCGAGCGAAGCGAGTGACATGTATTTCGCACTTGCTCCAGAGGTATACTTGGCGAAATGCCTTTCTTATAATTAGCTTTATTATTATTTGTTTAACTTAGATATAAGAAAAATAGCTTAGTAACATGCTCATTTTACTTTACAAATATGTAGAATCAGTAGGAACTTAACCTTGTTCTATAGTCAAAATTGGTCGATTTTTCTTTTGAAAATAAAATATTATTTTCACTTTAAGTTGCATAGTATTTCCTATACAATAAAAAAAAAGAGAATATTCCATATTCTCTTTTTTCCGAATCAAATTAAAGTGGCTGTTTTGTAGGTATTCCAGCTTTTCTTGGATATATACTAGGCGTATTTTTTATTTTTCTTATTATAACTATATTTCTTTGCATTTCTCCTGGTAACTCCATAAAATTTATTTTTTCAATTTTACCTCCTAAAATATTTATTGCATTCTCTGCTTCTTTTATTTCTTCTTCTATATTTGGTCCTTTCATACAAATGCAAATTTCATCTTTTTTTACTAAGGGTAACATATATTCAACAAGTACTCTTAAATTAGCAACTGCTCTAGATACAACTACATCAAATTTTTCTCTATAAATATCTATTTTTGCTAAATCTTCTGCTCTTGAATGTATAAGATTTATATTGTTTAAATTTAAATCATTTTTTACATTTTGTAAAAAATTTATTCTTTTTCCTAAAGAATCTACTAATGTAAAATTGTTTTGATTATTTAATATCTTTAATGGAATTCCTGGAAATCCAGCCCCTGTACCAATATCAATAATATTTCTTTTATTTTTTATATATTTGTTAATACTAATGCTATCAATAAAATGTTTATAAATTATATCTTTTTCTTGTGTAATTGCTGTTAAGTTTATTTTTTTGTTCCATTCAATTAAAGTTATCATATATTTATATAATTTCTGGGCTTGCTCTTCTGTAATATCAATATCTATTTTTTTTGCAGATTTAACTAATTCTTCTTTAAATTCTTTATATTCCATAAATTAAGTCTTCCTCCATATTATTTATTTTTCAATTTTACTTGTTCTAAATATATTAAAAGTACTGATATGTCAGCAGGAGAAACTCCTGATATTCTTGATGCTTGACCTATTGAATTTGGTTTTATTTTATCTAGTTTTTGCCTTGCTTCTAATCTAAGCCCTTTAATTGTATTATATTCTATATCTTTTGGTAATAATTTTTCTTCTAAAGCTTTAAATTTTTTTACTTGATCTTCTTGTAGTTTTATATATCCTTCATATTTTACTTGTATTTCTACTTCTGTAGCAACATCATCTGGTAAATTTGGTCTATTTTTATCTATTTCTATTAATTTCTTATAAGAAAGTTCGCTTCTTTTAATTAAATCAGATAATCTTACTCCATTTGTTATTTTTGATGTGTTGTTTTTATTTAAAAATTCGTTAACTTCTGCTGTAGGCTTGATTATAGTATTATTTAATCTATTAATTTCCTTAGTAATTTTATCTTTTTTGTCTAAGAATTTCTCATATCTTTGTTTTGAAATTAATCCTATCTCATATCCCAATTTTGTTAATCGCAAATCTGCATTATCTTGCCTTAATAGTAGTCTATACTCAGCTCTTGATGTCATCATTCTATATGGTTCATTTGTTCCTTTTGTTACTATATCATCTATAAGAACTCCTATATATGCTTGTGATCTATCTAATATTATAGGTTCTTTTCTACCCAATTTTCTTGCAGCATTAATTCCTGCTATTAATCCTTGTACTGCTGCCTCTTCATAACCAGATGTTCCATTTATTTGTCCTGCGAAAAACATTCCACTTATATATTTATGTTCTAATGATAATTTCAATTCTGAAGGCTCTATGCAATCATATTCTATGGCATATGCGGGTCTTGTAAATTCTGCTTTTTCAAGTCCGGGAATTGTTCTATACATTGCTATTTGAACATCTTCTGGTAAAGAAGAACTCATTCCTTGTATATACATTTCATCTGTATCTCTTCCAATTGGCTCTACAAAAATCTGATGTCTTTCTTTATCTGCAAACCTTACTACCTTGTCTTCTATTGATGGACAATATCTTGGACCTGTACCTTCAATTTTTCCTGCATATAATGGAGACCTATTTAAATTAGCTCTTATTATATCATGCGTTTTTTGATTTGTATATGTTAAATAACATGGTAATTGTTCTACATTTTCATCTAATTTATCTTCAAATGAAAAAGCTTCTGGTTTATGATCTCCTTCTTGAATTTCCATTTTTGAAAAATCAATACTGTTTTTATTTATTCTAGCAGGTGTTCCCGTTTTAAATCTTACTAATTTTATTCCTATATTTTTTAATATGTCTGACAATCTATTTGCGGGAAATACTCCATCTGGTCCACTCTCAAATGCATTTTCTCCTATGAATATTTTTCCTTTCAAATATGTACCTGTAGCTAGAATCACACTATCAACATAGTAAATAGCACCTATGTTAGCTTTAACATAAGTAACTTTATTATTTTCAACTCCTATATCAACTATTTCAGCTTGTTTTAAATATAAATTTTTTTGTTTTTCTAATGTATGCTTCATTTCTGCTTGATACTTTTTTCTATCTGCTTGTGCCCTCAATGAATAAACAGCTGGGCCTTTAGAGGTATTTAACATTCTTATTTGTGTATATGATTTGTCTATATTCTTTCCCATTTCTCCACCAAGACAATCTAGTTCTTTTACTAGATGGCCTTTTGAGCTTCCTCCAATATGTGGATTACATGGCATATTAGCCACAGCTTCAAGGCTTATAGAAAATACCAGTGTTTTAAATCCTAATCTTGCTGCAGCCAATCCTGCTTCACAGCCTGCATGACCTGCTCCTATTACTGCTATATCAAATTTTCCAGCATTATATTCCATTTTTTTACTCCTTACTTAATTTTTTAATATGAAACTGATTATATATCAATCAAACAATATTATTATCTTTTAAATATTAATATGTTTTTTTAATATTTCTAATTTAAACTACTTTGTTTATTTTCGTTTGTTTTTGTCTTTTTGTCAATTTTGTATATGTGTCGAATTTTGTCGACTCTTCAAAGTCTTTACTTAACTCATTTGTAAACATATACTATTTTCGTTTTTTGTCGTATTTTTGTTCTGTTTGTCAAAAAGTAAATTATTTACCTAGACAAAACTTGGAAAATATTGTATTAATTATGTCTTCTGATACATTATCTCCGGTAATTTCTCCTAAAACTTCTAATATGTTTTTAATATAAATAGCTATAATATCTACTGTCATACTATCATTTATATTTACAATCGCATTTTGAGTATATTCAATAGCTTTGTGTATTATATTTTTATGTCTAATATTAGTAATAACAATTCCATCATTTAAATTTATTTCTTTGTTTTGAAATAAAGAAACTATTTCATCATATAAATTTTCTATTCCTTCTTTTGTCTTCATAGATGCCTTTATAACGGTTTTATTTATTTTAGATATATAATTTATTGTTTCATTATTTTTTTGGCTTAAATCGCTTTTATTTAACAAAATAATTGCTTTTTTATTTTTAATAAAATTTAATATTTCAAAATCTTCTTTTTCTAATTTTTTAGAACTATCAAAAATTGCAATTATTAAATCTGCCTCATCTATTAGATTAATTGCTTTTTCTACACCTATTTTTTCTACAAAATCATCTGTATTTCTTATTCCTGCTGTATCAATTATTTTTAATGGAATACCTTTTATATTAACAAATTCTTCAATTGTATCTCGTGTTGTACCTTCTATTTCGCTTACAATTGCTCTATCTTCATCTAAAATAGTGTTTAATAAAGAGGATTTTCCTGAGTTCGGTTTCCCAATTATTACTGTTTTTAATCCATCTTTTAAGATTTTACCTGAATTAAAGCTTTCTTCTAATAATTTTAATTTTTCTTTTATTTTATTTAATAAATTTTCAGCTTTTGAATATGTTGTTTCTTCTATATCATATTCTGGATAATCAATTGAAGCTTCTATGTCTGCCATAATACTTAATAATTCTTCTCTAATTGATTCTATTTCTTTAGATAATTTTCCTTGTAATTGATTAAAAGAAGCCTCTGCTTCTCTATCTGTTTTTGCATTAATTATATCTATTACAGACTCTGCTTGTGATAAATCTATTCTTCCATTTAAAAATGCTTTTTTAGTAAATTCTCCTGGTTTAGCTAACTCTGCACCATTTAATAAACATTGTTCCAATATTCTTCTTTCTACAATTATTCCTCCGTGTGAATTAATTTCACACATATTTTCTGTTGTATAGCTTTTTGGAGCACGAAAAAAAGATACTAATACTTCATCTATTTTTTCTTTTGTCTTAAAATCTATAATATACCCATATTTTATAGTATAACCTTCTACTTGTTCCACATCTACTTTTTTATTTACTGGTACAAATATTTTCTTTAATATTTTAAAACATTCTTCTCCACTCATACGAATAATTCCAATTCCGCCAGTCCCTGTTGCAGTTGATATTGCTGCGATTGTCCCCATAAAATCTCCTTTCAAATTTAAAAAATCAAAGTAAAATATAATAGCATAATATAAGATATTCTATCTTATACTTTACTAAAATCTTCACTTTGACTTCCGATTTTTTTATTTTTTTGATATTACTATTTTTCTATATGGTTCTTCACCAATGCTATATGTTTTTACCTTATTACTTGCTTGCAATCTGCTATGAATTATTTTTCTTTCATAAGCCATCATTGGCTCTAAAGTAATAGATTTTCCTGTTTTTAAAACAGTTTTAGATATTTTATCTGCTAATTCTTCTAATGCTTTTTCTCTTTTTTCTCTGTAATTACTAATATTTAATACTACTCTTACATTTTGTTTTGAATTTTTATTAGCAATTGAATTTAATATTATTTGAAGAGAATTTAAAGTTTCTCCTCTATATCCTATTAGTTTTTTTGCTTCTTCCCCGTTTATATCTACTTTTATAAATCCATTTTCCAAATCTGTTGTTATTGTATATTCTAAATTTTTAAAATTTTCAATAAATTGTTTTAAAAATTTAATTAGTTCATTTTTACTATCTTCTAATTGTTCTTTATCTATATTTCTCTCTATATGATTTTCCTTTAATTTATTTGAATTTCTATGATTTTCAATATCTTGCTTCAAAGTTAGTTCTACTTTTACTATCCTTGGAGACAATATACTAAAAAAGCTTCTTTTTTCATGTTCTTCAATTACTTTTATATCAACTCTATCTTTTGAAACATTTAATTGTTTTAATCCGTTTGATATTGCTTCTGAAGTAGTTTTTCCCTCTGATATAATAGATTTAAGCATTTTCGTTTTCCTCCTTGTGTTTCATAAATAAATCTATAAATAACTTTTCAATAATCATTAGTAAATTACTTACAAACCAATATAATGCTAATCCTAATGGAGCTATAAATGCTATAAACACAGACATTAATGGTAACATATACATCATATTTTTGTTCATCGCTTCCATAGCTTCTAATTCACTTGGTTCATTTTGAATTTCATTATTTTTTCCATCTGTTATAGCTTTATTTTTATTATTCTTTTTGCTGTTTAAATTATTTGTAATTTTTATTGATACTACTGATGAAATAACATATAGAATTGGAATAATATATACAGTCCAATCATTTAAATTACTGCTTGGAACTTTACTTAAATCTAATCCTATAAAATTCATGTTTAAGTTAACTCTTTCATCTTGTAATCCAAATTTATTTATTATTTCTATTTCTTTATATGTAGATTGATTTTGTTCTTGTTCTAATGTTTTCTTATATTCATTAATAACATTTACATCTATTTTTTTCATATATGTTAATGGCTGACTAACTAGCCAAAAAACAGAAAGAATTATAACAATTTGAATTATAGAGCTAAAACATCCTGCAAAAGGACTTAATTTTTCTCTTTTATATAAATCTATTGTTTCTTGGTTTAATTTTTCGGGATTATTTTTATATTTTCTTTGTATTTCTTTCATTTCTTCTTGAAGTTCTGCTGACTTTTTAAGAGACTTTTGTTGTTTTATTGTAATTGGTATTAATATAATTCTTAATATTACTGAAAATACAATTATAGCAATACCATAATTATTAAATACTGAATATAAAGCATTTAATAAATATCCGAATAAATTTGAAATTGCTCCCATATTTCCTCCAATTATTTTAATGGATCATATCCACCTTTTGAAAATGGATTACACCTTAATAATCTTTTTATTCCTATAAAAGTTCCCTTTATTGCACCATATTTTTCAATAGCTTGTTTCATATACTCTGAACAAGTAGGATAATATTTACACTCTATTCCTATAAACTTAAAAATTGGTGAAATAAATTTTTTATAAAGTTTTAACAAGAAAAGTAAAATATTTTTCATAACATACTCTCTATTATATAAGATTTGCCATTTTTAATTTTTTTATCATATCATTTTTTATAATATGAAAATCAGCATTCTCTGGCTTTTCTTTTTTATTCCATAAAAAAACTATATTATAACCCTGTTTTAAATTATTTTTTATCAATATGTAGTTTTCTCTAATTAGCCTTTTTATTTTGTTTCTTTGAACTGCATTACATTTCTTCGAGCTTACGGCTATACCAATTACATTAAACTCTTCTTTATTTTTTAAAACATATATAGATATTTGTTTTCCTATATAAAATTTTCCATTTGACAACACATTTTTAAATTCATAATTTTTCTTTAATGTTTTTATTTTTCTCATTAAAATCACTCATATTTCCAAAAAAAGATCACTTTTAAGTGACCTAAAATTTTACGCACTTAGTTTTTTTCTTCCTTTTGCACGTCTTGCTTTTAATACATTTCTTCCTGATTTAGTTTTCATTCTTTTCATAAAACCATGTTCTTTTTGTTCTTGTCTTTTTTTTGGTTGAAAAGTTCTTTTCATTTTGCACCTCCCATAATATATAACCAATTTTGGATTTTTTTAATAATAAGCTTTATTATTATATATCAAAATGCTTGCTAAGTCAATATTAAATAAAGATTTTTTAAATAAATATTTTTTTTTATTGACTATTTTGTGGATTATTTGATATTATATAACAATATTGTGGATAATTATGTGTATAATTTTATACATCATATATATATAACTATATCATAATATTTTGGAAGGATTGAAAATAATGCCAAAAGAAGAATTGAATGAACTTTTAACAAAAGCAAAAGAACTTTTAAAAAATGAAGTTACAAAAATTGCCTATGAGACTTGGATAAGAGATTTAGATATTGAAAGTGTTGAAAATAATAACATTGTTTTAATTGCTAATAATGCATTTCAAAAAGAATCTATACTTTCAAGATATCATGATTTATTTAAAAATACTTTTAAATATATTACCAATAGAAATTGTGAAATAACTGTAATTCTTAAAGATGATGTTTCTGAAGAAGAATTGCAAGTTGCTAAACAATTATCTAATACACCTAATGCTTATCCAAATTCAACATTAAACCCTAAATATACATTTGAAAGTTTTGTTGTTGGTAATAATAATAGATTTGCACATGCTGCTGCTCTTGCAGTAGCAGAAGCTCCAGCAACTGCATATAATCCACTTTTTATTTATGGTGGTGTAGGGCTTGGAAAAACACATTTAATGCAAGCAATTGCAAATGAAATATTATTAAATAATAGAAATGCTAAAATTTTATATGTTACTTCAGAAACATTTACTAATCAACTAATTAATGCTATTAAAGATGGAAAATGTGAAATGTTTAGAAATAAGTATAGAAATATAGATGTTCTTTTAATTGATGATATTCAATTTATAGCTGGAAAGGAAAGAATTCAAGAAGAATTTTTCCACACTTTTAATACATTACATGAAAATGGAAAACAAATTATTCTTTCTAGCGATAAACCTCCTAAAGATATAAATCTAATAGAAGATAGACTAAAATCTAGATTTGAATGGGGGTTAATAGCTGATATTTCTAATCCAGATTATGAAACAAGATTAGCAATTCTTAGAAAGAAAGCTCAATTAGATAGCATAATAATTGACGATGAAATCTTAAGTGATATAGCTACTAAAATAGATTCAAACATAAGAGAATTAGAAGGAATTCTTAATAAACTAATTGCTAATGCTTCATTAACAAACTGTCAAATAACTATGGAAATGGCTGAGAAATCGATTAATGATGTTATTACAAAAAAAGATAAAGTATTATCATTAGAGTTAATACAAGAAACAATTTCAAAATATTTTAATATAACAGTAGAAGAGTTAAAGGGTGTTAAAAGGTCAAATGATGTTACTTTTCCAAGACAAATTGCAATGTATTTATGTAGAAATGTTGCACAATTGCCATTAACTAAGATAGGAGCTGGTTTTGGAAAAAGAGATCATACAACTGTAATACACGCATGTTCAAAAATAGAAAAAGAAATACAAAATAATGTAAGTACAAAAAGAATTGTGGAAAGTGTGAAAAACATATTACTAAATGACAAGTAATTGTGTATAACCACTTTGAATAACTTTTATAAAAAATATGTTTGATAAAAAAGTGTTTGATTAAAAGTTGTTCAATCTTTACTTACGGAACAGCAAGAAAGACTATCCACATATATATGTGAAAAGTCTGTTAATAAACTGTTGATAAGTTAGTTATACACATTTCAAAAAATTTTTTGTAGATAACTTTTTAATTTATCCACTAAGTTATACACATAAATATTATTAGGGAGATAAGGTTTCCACATAGTTTTCCACATTATCCACATAACCTACTACTACTACTACTAAAATTATTTATATTATATAAAAAGGAGAGATTGCAAAATGAAACTTATTTGTGAAAAGGATAATATCCTTAAAGCACTTAATTCCGTAATAAAAGCTGTAGCTACAAAAACTACAATGCCTATATTAGAAGGAATATTAATTCAAACTAATGATAATGAAGTAAAATTTACAACATATGATTTAGAAATGGGAATTGAATATATAACAAATTGTGAAGTAAAAGAACAAGGAGCAACAGTTGTTAATGCAATAATGTTTAGTGAAATTATAAGAAGATTACCAGATTCTGAAATAAAGATATCTACAGATGATAAAAATTTGTTAGTTATAGAATGTGAAGGATCTTTATATAAGTTAGCAACTATGAATCCAGATGAATTTCCAGAATTACCACAAATAAATATAGAAAATTCTATAGAAATAGAACAAAATTCATTAAAGGATATGATAAGAAAAACTATATTTGCAGTTAGTACAGAAGAAAATAGACCAATTTTTACAGGATGTTTATTTGAAATAAAGAACAATAAATTAAATGTAGTAGCAGTTGATGGATTTAGATTAGCATGGAAAAGCAAATTTTTACAAAATAAAATAAATGATTTTTCAGCAGTTATTCCTGGAAGAACTTTAAATGAGATAAACAAAATTATAGTTGATTCATATGACATTATTAAAATTGGAATAGCTAAAAATCAAGCTTTATTCGAAATGGAAAACTGTAAAATAGTTACTAGATTATTAGATGGAGAATTTTTAAATTATTCAAGTGTAATTCCAGAAAA
>CALXYR010000043.1 GCA_944393025.1 uncultured Clostridia bacterium
ACTATAGTAGATGTTAAAATATTTACTAGAGAAAATTCAGATGAATTAGGACCTGGTGTAAATCAAGTAATTCGTTGTTATATAGCTCAAAAGAGAAAGATATCAGTTGGTGATAAAATGGCTGGTCGTCATGGAAATAAAGGTGTTATTTCAAGAATACTACCAGAAGAAGATATGCCATTTATGCCTGATGGAACACCAGTAGATATAGTATTAAACCCACTTGGTGTACCTTCTCGTATGAACTTAGGTCAAGTTCTAGAAGTTCATTTAGGAATGGCGGCTAAATTATTAGGATGGAAAGTTGCAACACCAGTATTCGATGGAGCTACAGATGAAGAAATAAGAGAATTATTTAGAAAATCTGGTTATTCAGAAGATGGAAAAACAACATTATATGATGGTAGAACAGGAGATCCATTTGATCACCCAGTTACAGTTGGTGTTATGTATATGTTAAAACTACACCATTTAGTAGACGATAAAATACATGCTCGTTCAACAGGACCATACTCACTAGTTACACAACAACCACTAGGTGGTAAAGCACAATTTGGTGGACAACGTTTTGGAGAGATGGAAGTTTGGGCTTTAGAAGCATATGGTGCAGCATATACATTACAAGAAATGCTTACTGTTAAATCAGATGATACAGTAGGACGTGTTAAAACTTATGAAGCTATAGTAAAAGGAGAAAATGTTCCAGAGCCAGGTGTTCCAGAAGGATTTAAGGTATTAATAAAAGAGCTTCAGGCGCTAGGATTAGATGTAAGATTACTTTCAGCAAATAATGAAGAATTAGAATTAAAAGAAAATATTGAAGATGGAATAGACTATAATATTGATGATAAAAAAGTTGGAAATGATGTTTTAGACTTAAATGAGTTGAATGATGGCTATGAAGAAGATGCTGTTTTAGCAGACGAAGAGGAAGAAGACGAAGAATCTTTGTTTGAAGAATTATCTGATGATGAAATAGATATTGGAGACACAGATTTAGAAGATGAAGATATTCTTAGTGATGATGATATAATAGAATAGTTTTTTTAAAATGTACTTTTAATTAAATAGCCTTAATAAGAGTTTTAAAGCAAACATTAGAATTTGCACAGCAGTGTAAAGCTTTGAAACTGCTTTAAAGGCAAAGAAAATAAAAAATCAAGGGGGCTAATTGTGGACGAATTAAATATTTTTGATAAAATAAAAATAGGCATAGCATCAGATGAGAAAATAAGAGAATGGTCAAAAGGTGAAGTAAAAAAACCAGAAACTATAAATTATAGAACTCTTAAACCAGAAAGAGATGGCCTATTTTGTGAAAGAATATTCGGACCAACAAAAGATTGGGAATGCCATTGTGGTAAATATAAAAGAGTAAGATATAAAGGAATAGTTTGTGATAGATGTGGTGTTGAAGTTACAAAAGCAAAGGTAAGACGCGAGAGAATGGGACATATAGAACTTGCAGCACCAGTAGCACATATTTGGTATTTTAAAGGAATACCAAGTAGAATTGGACTTATGTTAGATGTATCACCAAGAAGCTTAGAAAAAGTTATATATTTTGCTTCATACATAGTTTTAGATAAAGGTGAAACTGGACTTAGTAAAGCACAGGTTTTGTCTGAAAAAGAGTATCATGAGGCAGAAGAAAAATATGGAAAAGGCTCTTTTAAAGCAGAAATGGGTGCAGAAGCCATAAGAACATTACTAGAGGAAATTGATTTAGATAAATTGTCAGCTAATTTGAAAAAAGAATTAGAAAAAGCAAGTGAACAAAAAAAGGCAAAATTAGTAAAAAGACTAGATACAGTAGAGTCATTTAGATTATCTGGAAACAGACCAGAATGGATGGTTATGAGTGTTGTACCAGTAATTCCACCAGATTTAAGACCAATGGTTCAATTAGATGGTGGTAGATTTGCAACATCTGACTTAAATGATTTATATAGAAGAGTTATAAATAGAAATAATAGATTAAAGAGATTACTAGAATTAGGTGCACCAGAAATAATTGTAAGAAACGAAAAAAGAATGTTACAAGAATCTGTAGATGCATTAATAGATAATGGAAGGCGTGGAAGACCAGTAACTGGTGCTGGAAATAGACCTCTTAAGTCATTATCAGACTTATTAAAAGGAAAACAGGGTAGATTTAGACAGAATTTATTAGGAAAGCGTGTTGACTATTCAGGTCGTTCAGTTATAGTAGTAGGACCAGAACTTAAAATTTATCAATGTGGTGTTCCAAAAGAAATGGCAGTTGAACTATTTAAACCTTTTGTAATGAAAGAATTAGTAGGCAGAGGAATTGCACATAACATAAAGAATGCAAAAAGAATGGTAGAAAGATTAAGACCAGAAGTATGGGATATAATTGAAGATGTTATAAAAGATCATCCAGTAATGTTAAACCGTGCTCCTACATTACACAGACTTGGAATTCAAGCATTTGAACCAGTATTAGTAGAAGGAAGAGCAATAAAATTACATCCACTAGTTTGTACAGCATTCAATGCAGACTTTGATGGGGACCAAATGGCTATTCATTTACCATTATCACCAGAAGCACAAGCAGAAGCAAGATATTTAATGCTTTCTGTAAACAATTTGTTAAAACCACAAGATGGTAAACCAGTTACAGTACCTACTCAAGATATGATTCTTGGTGCATACTATTTAACAATGGAAGTTCCAGGAGAAATTGGAGAAGGAGGATATTATTCATCTCCAGAAGAAGCTGTAACAGCAAATGTTAACAATGATTTGGGTATGCATGCTTTAATAAATGTTAGAATTACTAAAAATATAAATGGTGAAGAAAAAAGTAAAATTGTAAAAACAACAGTTGGTAGATTAATATATAATGAAGGAATACCACAAGATTTAGGATTTGTATATAGGGAAAATCCAGAAACAATGTTTGAACCTGAACTTAACTTTACAGTAATGAAAAAAAATCTAGGTAAAATTATAGCAAAATGCATAAACAAACATGGATTAAGCAAAACAGCAGAATTATTAGATTATATTAAAGCAACAGGTTATAAATATTCTACAACAGCAGGTATTACAGTATCTGTTGACGATGTAAAGGTGCCACCAGCTAAAAAGAAGATATTAGAAGAAGCACAAATTCAAGTTGATAATGTAACTAAACAATATAGGCGTGGATTAATAACCGATAGTGAAAGATATGCATCTGTAATTAAAATATGGGAACAAGCTACAGATAAAGTAACAGATGCAATGAAAGATAATTTTGATAAAATGAATCCAGTATATATGATGTCTGAATCAGGAGCAAGACGGAAATGTTAACCAGCTAAGACAAATAGCAGGTATGCGTGGACTTATGGCATCTACAACTGGTAAAACAGTTGAAATACCAATTACTTCATCATTTAGAGAAGGACTAGATGCTCTAGAATACTTTATTTCTGCACATGGTGCTAGAAAAGGTTTAGCAGATACAGCGTTAAGAACAGCAGACTCAGGATATTTAACAAGAAGATTAGTTGATGTTTCTCAAGACATTATTGTTAGAGAACATGATTGCGGAACTAAAAAAGGAATAGAAGTATCAGATATTAAAGATGGAAACCAAGTTGTTGAAAAAATGGAAGAAAGATTACTTGGTAGATATCCTTTAGAAAATATTTATAATCCACAAACAAACGAATTAATTGTGGATAAAGAGACTCTAATTACAGAAAATATTGCAGATAAAATAGTAGAAGCAGGAATCACAAGTGTAAAAGTTCGTTCTGTTTTGGAATGTAGAACAAAACATGGAGTATGTAGCAAATGTTATGGAATGGGATTAGCAACTCGCGAAGAAGTAAATATAGGAGAATCAGTTGGTATTATAGCAGCTCAATCAATTGGTGAACCAGGTACACAGCTTACAATGAGAACTATTCACTCTGGTGGTGTTGCTGGTGTTGCGGATATTACTCAAGGTCTTCCTAGAGTTGAGGAATTATTTGAAGCTAGAAAACCAAAGGGATTAGCAATAATTTCAGAAATTGATGGTGAAGTTAGCATTTCAGATGATAAAACAAGAAAAGAAGTAACAGTTACAAGTAAAGATGATAGTAAGACATATGTAATTCCATTTGGTTCAAAACTTCGTGTAAAAGAAGGAGAAGAAATAAAAGCAGGTACTCCTATTACAGAAGGTTCAATAAATCCAAATGAAATATTAGCTATAAATGGACCAGACGGTGTTTATTTATATCTAGTTCAAGAAGTACAAAAAGTTTATAGAAACCAAGGTGTTGATATTAATGATAAGCATGTTGAAGTTATAGCAAGACAAATGCTTAAAAAAGTAAGAATTGAAGATAATGGAGATACACCATTATTTGCTGGATCACTAGTTGACATATATGAAGTTGAAGACATTAATGAAAAGGTAATTGCAGAAGGTGGTAAACCAGCAACATACAAGAGAGTACTTTTAGGTATTACAAAAGCATCACTTGCAACAGAGAGTTTCTTATCTGCAGCATCTTTCCAGGAAACAACTAGGGTTCTTACTGAAGCTGCAGTTAAGGGTAAAGTTGATGAATTAATAGGACTTAAAGAAAATGTTATTATAGGTAAATTAATTCCAGCAGGTACTGGTATGGCTGCATATAAAAATATTCATATAAATACAGAAAATAAAGAAGTAAATGAATAAATAGATAAAATAAGCTCAAATTATATTAATATTTAGAGCTTATTTTTTTGTTAGATTTTATGTTACCTTGACAAAAGCTCGCAAAAATAGTAAAATATATACTGTTTAAGTGGAGGATTTTATGAATCATAATAAAAAAATACTAAAAAAAATAATATCAAAAACAAAGATATATTTAGCAATAATAGCCATACTTTTGATAGTAATATGTGTATATAATCCATGGTTAATTCTACCATCAATTATTGTGTATGCATGTTTATTAGCATATGCTTATTGGACAAATAATAAGGGACAAGAAGAACTTACAGAACATATTAAAAGTTTAACATTTAGTTTGGATAAAGTTGCAAAAGTAGCATTAGTTAACTCTCCATTTCCATTAGTAATAGCGGAAACAAATGGAAATTTAATATTTAAAAATACAAAGTTTAATCAAGAGTTTGCTAATGTAGATATAAATAATTATTTAACCAAAATTTTAGAAGATGTAAAATTAGAAATAAAAAATAATGACAAAAAAGAAAAAATATATGATGAAATAAAAATAGATAAGAAAACTTATAAATTATATGGTGATTATATGCCACTTAAAGATGAATTTATAATCACAATATATTTTGTAGATACTACTAAATTAGTTGAGTTAGAAAAGATATTTGATAATAAAGATATATATATTGGTTTAATAATGGTAGATAATTATGAAGAAATAATTCAAAGAATATCTGATGAAGAAAGACCACAATTAATTGCAGAAATAGAAAAGAAATTATACGATTGGGCATCAGAATATAATGGCTTAATACTTAAATCAGAAAGAGATATTTTTGTATGTGTTTTTGAAAAACAATATATTAAAGAGATAGAAGATAGGAAATTTGATATATTAGATACAATAAAAGAATTACAACCATCAGATAAAATGCAATTTACACTAAGTGTTGCTATATCAAATGATGGAAAAAGCAATTTGGAAAAATATAAAACAGCACAAGCCTCTTTAGATATAGTATTAGGTCGTGGAGGAGATCAAGCTGTTATTCATGAAGGAGATAAATATAGATTCTTTGGAGGTAGAACTCAAGAATTAGAAAAAAGAACTAAAGTAAAAGCAAGAATTATTGCACATGCTCTAGAAGGTTTAATTAATGAGTCAAGTAATGTAATAATTATGGGTCACAATAATGCAGACATGGACTGTATTGGTGCAAGTATGGGAATTTACGAATTAGCTAAAAATTTAAATAAACAAGCTAATATTGTTTTAAATCTTATAGGAGAAAATCTAAGTGAATTTTTAAGAGAATTAAAAGAAGATAAAGATTATAAGGATGTTATCATAACACCAGAGTTAGGACTTCAAAATATGAATGATGACACAATATTAGTTGTTGTAGACACAAACAAAAAGAATTATGTTGAATCACAAGAAATACTATCAAAAGCAAAAAAGATAGTTGTAATAGATCATCACAGAAGGAGTCCAGATTATATAGAAAATGCAACACTTACTTTCCATGAAGTATATGCATCATCAGCATCAGAGCTAGTAACAGAACTTATTGAGTATGCTACATCAGAACCACAATTGACCAATTTAGAAGCTGAAGCTTTATATTCTGGAATAATGGTAGATACTAAAAATTTTACTTTTAAGACAGGTGTTAGAACTTTTGAAGCCGCCGCATTTTTAAGAAAATGTGGAGTTGATATAATTAAAATAAAAAAATGGTTTCAAAGCGATTTAGAGACCTATAACAAAATATCAAATATAATAGCAAAATCTGAACTTATATATGATAGTATAGCAATATCAATGTATGAAGATGAGGATAAAGATTCAAATGTAATATGTGCAAAAGCAGCAGATGAACTTCTTACTATAAGTAATATTACAGCATCATTTGTGATAGGAAAACTAAGCAACAAAGTATGTATAAGTGGGCGCTCAATAGGAGATATAAATGTTCAAGTGATTTTAGAAAAGTTAGGTGGAGGAGGTCATATAACTCTAGCTGGAGCACAAGTTGAAGGAATGGATATATACGAAGTTAAGCAAGAGTTGATAAATAGAATTAATGAGTATTTTAGTGAACAAATATAACTTTAGATGTAAAAACTCAAGAAAAGGAGGAATAAAAATGAAGGTTATTTTATTAGATAATATTAAAGGTGTAGGAAAGAAAGATGAAGTAATTAATGCAAGTGATGGTTATGCTAGAAATTATTTACTTCCTAAAAAATTAGCAGTAGAAGCAAATGCAGAAAATATGAATAAATTGAACAATAAAAAAGAATCTGCAAATTATAAAAAAGATATGGAGAAACAAAATGCAGAAGAACTTGCAAAAAAAATAAAAGGAATTATGCTTAAAATAAAAGTTAAAGCAGGAGAAAATGGAAAGATATTTGGAGGAGTAACTTCAAAAGAAATATCTGAGAACTTAAAAATTCAATATAATTTAAATATAGATAAAAAGAAAATAGAATTAAAAGAAACGATAAAAACATTAGGTAGTTTTAATGTAACAATAAAATTATTTGAAGGAATAACATCAAATTTAAAAGTAGAAATTATCAGTCAATAGAATATAAACATTTGAATTATTGAAGATAGAGGTGACAAAATTGGAATTAGGAAAAGTACCACCAAATGACACAGAAGCAGAACAAGCTGTAATAGGAAGTATGCTTACAGATAAAGATGCTGTTTCATCAGCAGTTGAAGTATTAAAAGAAACAGATTTTTATAGGGAAGATAATAAAATTATATATTCAGCTATACTAAATTTATACAATAGAAATGAACCAATAGATATAATTACATTAAAATCAGAACTATCTTCAATGGGAAAATTAGAAGCAGTAGGTGGGCTAGAATATATAGCAGGACTTCCAGATAAAGTTCCAACTACTTCAAATGTTGAACAATATATAAAAATTGTAGAAGAAAAATCAATATTAAGAAATTTAATAAAAACAGCAAATGACATTATAACACTAGGATATGATCCCACACAAGAAGTTGAAGCAATAATAGATAGTTCAGAAAGAAAAATTTTTGAAGTAATGCAAAAAAAGAACCAAAAAGGTTATAGTTCTATAAGAGATATATTAGTAGATACATTTACAGAATTAGAGCAATTATATAATAGAAAACAACATGTAACAGGTGTACCTACAGGATTTTCAGATTTAGATTTTAGAACAGCAGGTCTTCATAAATCTGATTTAATATTAGTTGCTGCAAGACCAGCTATGGGTAAATCTGCTTTTGCTCTAAATATAGCAACAAATGCAGCTGTAAGAGCAAATGTACCAGTAGCAATATTTAGTTTAGAAATGTCTAAAGAACAGATGGTTAATAGAATTCTTTGTTCAGAAGCAATGGTAGATAGCAATAAAGTAAGAACAGGAACATTAGAAGATGAAGATTGGGCAAAACTAGCAGAAGCTTCTGGAGCACTTTCAGAATCTCAAATATATATAGATGATACACCAGGAATATCTATAATGGAAATAAGAGCTAAATGTAGAAAAATGAAACTTGAAAAAAATATTGGATTAGTAGTAATTGATTATTTACAATTAGTTCAAGGAAGTGGAAAAAGAGGAGCAAGTCGTGAACAAGAAATTGCAGAAATAAGCCGTTCTTTAAAAATCTTAGCAAAAGAAATTGAAGTTCCAGTAATAGCACTATCTCAATTATCTAGAGCACCAGAACAAAGACCAGATCACAGACCAATGCTTTCTGATCTTCGTGAATCAGGTTCAATAGAGCAAGATGCAGATATAGTAATGTTTTTATATAGAGATGATTACTATAACGAAGATAGTGAAAAGAAAAATATAGCAGAAGTAATAATAGCTAAACATAGAGCTGGTTCAACAGGAACAGTAGAGTTATTATGGCTTGGAAATTATACAAAATTTGCTAATATTGATAAATATAGAGAATAAATAAAACTTAATGATTAAAATACAAATAAAGCTAGACATAGTTCTAGCTTTATTCATACATTATACTATAATTATAAAATAAAAGTATAAGTTAAAAATGTTGAAACTAAAACTAATTAATGTAATTTTAATTGATAACCTAAGAGGTGAGCAAAGTGTTAGAAAATGAAGTATTAAATACAATAAAAACATATAATATAATAAATAAAGAAGATAAAATAGTAATAGGTGTATCTGGAGGACCAGATTCTATTACTTTACTAAATATATTAAATAAATTTAAAGAGAAATTGAATATAAAAATATATGTAGCACATATTAATCATATGATTAGGAAAGAAGCAGATGAAGAAACAGAGTATGTGAAAGAATTTTGCAAAAAAATAAATGTAGAATTTTTTTATAAAAGAATAAATGTTGAAGAAGAAGCAAAAAAATTAAAAATAGGTACAGAAGAAGCTGGAAGAAATATTAGATACGCTTTTTTTGAAGAAGTTGCTAAAAAAACTGGAGCAAATAAAATTGCTACAGCACATAATAGTAATGACAATGCAGAAACAGTATTAATGAATATAATTAGAGGAACTTCGATATCTGGATTAAAAGGAATTGAAGCTGTAAGAGATAATAAATATATAAGACCATTAATAGAAACATCAAGAGAAAAAATAGAAGAATATTGTAAAACAGAAAATTTAAATCCAAGATATGATAAAACTAATAATCAAAATATATATACTAGAAATAAAATTAGAAATTTACTAATTCCATATTTACAAAAAGAATTTAATCCAAATATTTTGGAGGGAATTAATAGATTATCTAATATTGCTACAGAAGAAGAAAGATTTTTAACTAAATTAGTAAAAGAAGAGTATAGAAGATTAGTTATTAATGAGAAAAATGACGATAAAGAATATATAATAAAAAAAGATATAAGCTCTACAAAAAAAGAACAAATTAAAGTAATTTTAAATTTAAAAGAATTTAATAAATTAGATGTAGTAATAAAATCAAGACTTATTCTATATACTATATCAAAGATTTATGGAAAATCTGTTAATATAGAAAAAATACATATAGATGATATTATCAAACTTTGTAATAATAATATAGGTAATAAATATTTAAGTCCAAGAAAAGGAATTAAAATTATGATAAAAAAAGGAAAAATTTTCTTTCTATAAAGCTTATAGCGTTTGTTCCTATAACAAATAAATTTTTAATAGAAAAAATAAAAAAAGCCTTGAATTAACTAGTAATATATGGTATATTTCAATGGTGATGTTTAAATTATTAATATTAATAATTTGTAAGGAGGAATTTGAATTTTGAAAAGTGGAATTAAAACATTAGCTATGTGGCTAATAATAGGTATAATTTTTGTTGTTTTATTAACTTCTATATTAGATAATGATAACAGTAAATTAGCTTATTCAGAATTAATTGAAAAAATAGAAGCAGGAGAAGTATTGGAAATAGAAATTTCTGCTGATGGTTCATCTGCAGAAGTAAAATTAAAAAATCAAAATTTTGTAAAACAAGTAAATATACCAAGTATAGATAATTTAATGGAAAATTTACAAGAAAGTATGTCAGCTGGAAATGTAAAAGTTAGTGAAGAATCAGAGTCTATATGGATATTTATATTTAGTCTTTTAACACCATTTGGAATCTTAGTAATTTTCTTAATATTTTGGTTTTTATTTATGAGTAGTAGTCAAGGTAATAGTGGTGGAACTAAAACAATGTCATTTGGAAAAAGTAGAGCAAGAATGATGAACCCAGCAGATAAAAATAAAATTACTTTTGATGATGTTGCAGGTGTAGATGAAGAAAAAGAAGAACTAGAAGAAATAGTAGAGTTCTTAAAGAATCCAAAGAAATTTACAGATATGGGAGCAAGAATACCAAAAGGTGTATTACTTGTAGGTGGACCTGGTACTGGTAAAACACTTCTTGCAAAAGCTGTTGCAGGAGAAGCAGGTGTTCCATTCTTTATTATAAGTGGTTCTGATTTTGTTGAGATGTTTGTTGGTGTTGGAGCTTCAAGAGTAAGAGATTTATTTGATGAAGCAAAAAAGAAAGCACCATGTATAGTATTTATAGATGAAATTGATGCAGTAGGAAGACAAAGAGGAGCAGGTCTTGGTGGAGGACATGATGAAAGAGAGCAAACCTTAAATCAATTACTTGTTGAAATGGATGGTTTCTCAGCAAATGAAGGTGTTATAGTATTAGCTGCAACTAACAGACCTGATGTATTAGACAAGGCATTATTAAGACCAGGTAGATTTGATAGACAAATAGTAGTTTCAAGTCCAGATATAAAAGCAAGAGAGCAAATATTAGAAGTTCATAGCAGAAAGAAAAAATTAGCAATAGATGTAGATTTAAAAACAATAGCTAAAAATACATCAGGATTTTCAGGCGCAGACTTAGAAAATGTTTTAAATGAGGCAGCACTATTAGCAGCAAGAAGAAATTTAAGAGAAATAGGTATGCAAGAAATAGAAGATGCAATGGTTAAAGTAACAATGGGGCCAGAAAAGAGAACAAGGGTAAGAAGTGATAAAGAACAAAAACTAGTAGCATATCATGAAGCAGGTCATGCAGTAGTAAGTAGATTCTTGCCAACACAAGATCCTGTACATCAAATTTCTATTGTTCCAAGAGGTATGGCTGGTGGTTATACAATGTATAGACCAACAGAAGATAAATCATTTATGTCTAGAACAGAAATGATTGAAAATATAGTATCTCTTTTAGGAGGTAGAGTTGCAGAAAAATTAATATTAGATGACATTTCTACAGGTGCAAGTAATGATATAGAAAGAGCAACTAAAATAGCAAGAGCTATGGTTACTAAATATGGTATGAGTGAAAGATTAGGAACAATAACATTAGGTCAAAATCAAGAGGAAGTATTTTTAGGAAGAGATTTTGCACAATCTAAAGAGTATTCAGAAGAAACAGCAGGAATAATAGATGAAGAAGTAAAAAGCATAATTGATTTTGCATATAATAAAGCTGAAGAAATATTAAAAAGTAATGTTGATAAACTTCATAGTGTTGCAGGAGTTTTACTTGAAAAAGAGAAAATTGATGGAGAAGAATTTGATAAAATTTTTAATAATTAGATAACTAGGAAGGGGATTTTACTACCCCTTCTTTTATGGAAAGTAGGTTTCTTCAATCGCACTCACATTAGAAATGTTCGTTTGGTCGCTACGCGTACTGCAAAAATATAATAAAAATAAATAACTTCTTCAATAGATATTCTAAATTTTTAATACGCTAAACAGTAATTATGTTCTATATAATATGGTGAAAAATTCAGTTAAATAAAAAGTTAAATGCACGATTAACATAAGAATAATGCATTTAGTCATAGACAAGCAGGAATAAATTGTCA
>CALXYR010000044.1 GCA_944393025.1 uncultured Clostridia bacterium
TAACTAATTTTGAAGATATTAATACTTCTAAAAATAGTTCTACCGTTACGAAAAGTAACATCGGTACACAAAGATGTTAGTGAAAGATTATTGAAAATAAGCCCTTATCTAGCACAAGAAGTTAGAACTATTTTAAATGAAAATAAAGCAGAAAGGCATATTAGAGGAGGAATGGCAACTCGCTTAAAATATAGTAAGAAAATGTAAATAAATATTAGGAGGATTATTATGAATAATAAACTATATAATGTATTAAAATGGATAACACTAATTTTACTACCTGCAGTAGGAACTTTATACTTTGCTTTATCTGTAATTTGGAATTTTCCTTATGATGATCACATTATTGGTACTCTTGCAGCTATTGATACTTTTTTAGGTTCATTATTAATGATTAAAAGTACAAATATAAATAAAGAAGCTAAAAAGGACGATGATTAATCGTCCTTTTTTTAAATTCCCATTATATTATATCCGTTATCTGCATATATTACTTGACCTGTAATTGCTGAAGCCATTTGGCTAAATAAAAATGACACTACATTTCCTACTTCTTCTGTTGTAACATTTCTTCTTAATGGTGCTTTTTCTTCTACTACATCCAATATACTTCCAAAATCTTTAATTCCTTTTGCAGATAATGTTTTTATTGGTCCTGCTGAAACTGCATTAACTCTAACATTTTTCTTTCCTAAATTAGCCGCTAAATATCTTACACTTGTTTCTAACGCTGCTTTAGCAACTCCCATTACATTGTATCCTGGAAGTACTTTTGTAGAACCATAATATGTTAATGAAACTAAACTTGCACCATCATTTAACATATCCAATTCATCTGCTATTCTAGCTACAGCTACAAAAGAATATGCACTTACATCATTTGCATGAGAAAATCCTTCTCTACTTGTTGTTATAAAATCATTTCTTAAATCTTCTGTATTAGCATGAGCTATGCTATGTAATATTCCATCTAATTTTCCATTTTCTTTTTTTATTTTTTCAAAGCATTCTTTTATCGAATCATCACTTGAAGCATCACATGTATATGCTTTAGCATTTGGAATCTCTGAAATTAATTCTTCTACTTTTTCTCTATTATCCTCTCCCATAAATGTAAATAACACTCTAGCACCATTATCAGCAGCTGATCTTGCAGCCCCCCATGCTATACTCCATTTATTTCTAATTCCCATGACTAATACTGTTTTATTTTCTAATAACATTTTCTATCCTCCTATTTATTTTAATTTTTTAGATAAATTAACTATTGTAATCTTAGAATAACTACATATCTCTAAATTTTCTATATCTTTTTTCTAACAATTCTTCTACATCTAATTTCTGTAGTTCTTTTGTGTATTCTACTATTTTGTTTTTTATTATTCTTGACATTTTTTCTACATCAAATTTTGCATTTCCTTTTGGTTCTTTTAAAACTTCATCTATAACTCCTAGTTCTAATAAATCATTTGCTGTTAGTTTCATTTTTTCTGCTGCTTGTTCTGATTTTGTACTATCTTTCCATAATATACTTGCATATCCTTCTGGAGATAGTATAGAATATACTGCATTTTCAAGCATTAATATTCTATCTCCTACCCCTATTGCTAAAGCTCCTCCACTTGAACCTTCTCCTATTACAAATACTATAATTGGTACTTTTAATCCAGACATTACCATTAAATTTCTTGCAATTGCTTCTCCTTGACCTCTTTCTTCTGCTCCCAGCCCTGGATATGCTCCTTTAGTATCTATAAATGTTATAATCGGTCTTTTAAACTTTTCCGCTTGTTTCATAAATCTTAAACTTTTTCTATAAGCTTCTGGATTAGGCATTCCAAAATTTCTTTCAATATTCTCTTTTGTTGTTCTTCCTTTTTGTTCTCCTATTATTGTATAATTCTGATTTCCTATATTTCCTACCCCGCAGACTATGGATTTATCATCTTTAAAAAATCTATCCCCATGAAGTTCTATAAAATCATCAAATATATTATTTATATAGTCTAGTGCAGTTGGTCTATCTGGTTCTCTTGCAATTTTAACTCTTTGCCATGCAGAAATTTTAGACATTTTATAATTTCCTCCCTTAATAATGAATTTATGAAGTTTAATTACTATTAAATTTTAATAATTTATATAATATATCTTTCATATCTTTTCTTTCAACAATTTTATCAATAAATCCATGTTCTAATAAAAACTCTGAAGTTTGAAATCCATCTGGTAAATCTTGACCTATTGTTTGCTTTATAACTCTTGGTCCTGCAAATCCAATCATTGCATTAGGTTCTGCTAAAATTATATCTCCTAGACTTGCAAAACTTGCTGTAACTCCACCATAGGTTGGATCTGTAAGAACTGTTATATATAAGATTCCATGTTCATTTAATTTTTCTATTGCAGCTGAAGTTTTTGCCATTTGCATTAAAGATATAATTCCTTCTTGCATTCTTGCACCTCCTGAAGCACAAAATACAATTAATGGCAATTTTAATTCTATAGCTTTTTCTATTGAATAAGTAATTTTTTCTCCAACCACTTTCCCCATGCTTCCCATCATAAAATTACTATCCATTACACATATTACAACTTTTTTTGAATTTATTTTCCCTGTTCCACATTTTACCGCTTCATCTAGTCCAGTTTTTTCTTTTAATACTTCTAACTTTTTTATATAATCCTCCATTTCTAAAGGATTACTCGTTTTTACATCTATTTTAAATTCATTAAAAGTTCCTTCATCAATTATTTGCTCAATTCTTCTTCTGCTAGAAAGTCTAAAATGGTTACCACAATTAGGACATACACTATAATTTTTGTGTAAATCTTCTTTATATAAAATCTCTTTACATTTACTGCACTTAACCCACTTTCCTACCGGAATATCACTCTTATGCTCATCTTCTTTATCATCATACTCTATTCTTTTCTTTATTTTATCAATTACCATATAAAATTCTCCTTTTCGTTTTTGGGACAGGTCTAATTTATTGTATATTCAAAAATAGCCCATTTTTGAATAATACAACAAGGTTAATTTTCCTTTAGCTACACATATTTACTAAATGAAATGATATATACAAAAGCAAAAACACTTTTATTTCTAATATTTTTTTACCTCTATGTCTTGTTAATTTAATTTAAAAAAACTAATCTAACTATAAAAATCTCTTTAGGCATGTCCCTAAAACGAACTTTTATTCGTTTTTAGACCTGTCCCTAAAGCGAACTTATGAATGATGTGTCATAATTATTGTTTATAAATTGCTCATTTGATAATATTTTAAATAGGAAGTCTATATTTGTGTCTATTCCTTCTATAACACATTCTTCTAGTGCTCTTTTCATTTTTGCAATTGCTGCATTTCTATTTTCTGCATGTACTATTATTTTTGCTATCATTGAATCATATACTGGTGGTATTGTGTATCCTGTATATACTGCTGTATCGACTCTTACTCCATTTCCTCCTGGTAAATTTAACTCTGTTATTTTGCCTGGACATGGTCTAAAATTTTTATCTGGATTCTCCGCATTTATTCTACATTCTATTGCATGGCCTCTAAATGTAATATCTTTTTGAGTAAAACTCATTTTTTCTCCTGAAGCTATTTTTATTTGTTCTTTTACAATATCTATTCCTGTTACCATTTCTGTTACTGGATGTTCTACTTGTATTCTTGTATTCATTTCCATAAAATAAAAATTCCTGTCTTTATCTACTAAAAATTCTATAGTTCCGGCACTAGTATAATTTGATGCTTTTACTGCTTTTATTGCTGCTTTTCCCATTTTCATTCTTAAATCTTCTGTAAGTACCATTGAAGGACTTTCTTCCAAAACTTTCTGATTTTTTCTTTGTACTGAACAATCTCTTTCGCCTAAATGAATGGCATTTCCGTATTCATCTGCTAATACTTGCATTTCTACATGTCTAGGATTTACTATAAATTTCTCTATGTATATAGAATCATCATTAAAAGCCGCTTTTGCTTCTTGCTTTACTAAATTAAAAGCTTTTTCCATTTCTGATTCAAATTCTACTTTTCTTATTCCTTTTCCTCCACCACCTGCAGATGCTTTAAGTAAAACCGGATAACCTATTTCTTTTGCACATTTAATTGCATCTTTAAGATTTTCAATACAACCTTCTGATCCTGGTATTACTGGAACTTTTGCATTTTTCATTAATTCTTTACTGTTAGATTTGTTTCCCATTAAATCAATTACTTTATAAGAAGGACCTATAAATTTTAAATTACTTTCTTCACACATTTTTGCAAAGCTTGCATTCTCTGATAAAAATCCAAATCCAGGATGCACACTATCACAATTTGTTCTACATGCTGATTCTAATATATTTTGTATATTTAAATAGCTCTTTCCTGATGGTGCTGGTCCTACACATACTGCTTCATCTGCAAGTTTTGTATGAAGTGCTTCTTTATCTGCTTCTGAATATATTGCTACTGTTTTTATATTCATTTCTTTACATGCTCTTATAATTCTTACAGCAATTTCTCCTCTGTTTGCAATCAAAACTTTCTTTAACATTGATTATCTCCTTGTATTTATTAATTATTTATGATACACTATTATTCATTAACACTGAAAGGAGTGTTTTTATGGAAAATGTTGCTATGTTTTTCTACTCGTACGGTCAGGACAATGAACGGAATAGAGGTAGCAAACCTCTAATTTCAGTATTCAACAATATTTCTGCTTTTTATCGCCTCGGCGTATTAAGCGAGAAGTATAAGAATTGTCCAACTCGTATTCGGCTTATCAATGAGCTTTGTAGAGAATTTTCTCTTTGCAAGCATCAGGACTTGCCAAATCTTCTGGATATTTCTCTTGAAGGACACTATAGTCACCGGCTACTTAAGCAAATTATGGAAGAAACGGGATATCATATTCCTGTAAAACCTGTTTGTTCAAGTTTCCATGCATGGCGCGTACACTAAGTAAACAAATATTCAACATTTCGGCTTGGAGATAAATATTTGTCTCCAAGCTTTTTGTATCTTTTAAACTATTGCAAAAGTAAGCTCACCTTTTGCTGCAATTTTTCCATCAACAGTTGCTATCGCTTCTCCTATTCCAATAGGTCCTTTTTGTTTTATAATTTTTACTTCTAGTTTTAATACATCTCCTGGTAATACTTGTTTTTTAAAACGAAGTTTATCTATTCCTCCAAACAAAGCATTTTTTCCTTTGTTTTCTTCCATTGATAGTATTGCAACAGCACCTGTTTGCGCTAAAGCTTCTACTATTAAAACCCCTGGCATAACTGGATTTCCTGGAAAATGTCCTTCAAAATGAGGTTCATTTATACATACATTTTTGTATGCTATAGCACTTTCTCCTGGTACATATTCCTCTACTTTATCTATCATTAAAAAAGGTGGCCTTTGTGGAATTATTTTCATTATTTCATTTATATCTAACATATACCTAAACTCCTTTATTTAAATTTTATTAATATGTTATTTAATCTTGAATAATGGTTTGCCATAGTCTACCATTTCTCCATCTTTTACACATACTTCAGCTATTTCACCATCAAATTCAGATTCTATTTCGTTCATTAATTTCATAGCTTCTACAATACAAAGTATATCTCCTTTTTTTACTTTGCTACCCACTTCTACATAAGCCTTAGCATCTGGAGAAGATTTTGAATAAAAAGTACCAACCATTGGAGATTTTACTATTTTATAGTCTTCTGATACTTGTTTTTTATCTTCTACTCCTTCTTTACTTTCTTCTATTTTCTTATCTGGTACAGTAATATATTGAATTTCTTGTTTTGGTGGAATCATAGTAGCAGTCTTATCTTTTTTCATACTTATTTTAATTCCATCCGGAAATTCTATGCTAAGCTCATCTATTTTCGAATTTCCCATATCATCTATTAATTTCTTTATATCTTCGTAATTCATTTTCTATTCCTCTTCTTTACTCATATTTTTTTAATAATATAGTTGCATTATGTCCGCCAAATCCTAATGAATTTGACATTGCATATTTAACATGGGTATTTCTCCCTTCATTTGGAACAATGTCTAAATTACATTCTTCGTCTAGAACTTTGAAATTTATTGTGGCTGGTACAAAACCTTCTTCAATAGCTTTAGCACAAGCTACTGCTTCTACTCCTCCTGCTGCACCTAGTAAATGTCCTGTATGGCCTTTAGTTGAACTTACCATTACTTTTTTACTTGCTTCACCTAATGCAGTCTTTATTGCCTCTGTTTCGCAAGAATCATTTAGATGTGTTGAAGTTCCATGTGCGTTGATATATGTAATTTCTTCTGGTCTTACATTTGCTTCTTCCATAGCTATTTTCATAGCTCTAGCGCCACCTTCTCCTCCTGGGGCTGGTGAAGTTATATGATATGCATCAGAAGTCGCACCATATCCAACTATTTCTGCATATATTTTAGCGTTTCTCTTGATAGCATGTTCTAATTCCTCTAATATAACTATTCCTGCACCTTCTCCCATTACAAATCCACTTCTTTCTTTATCAAATGGGATACTTGCTCTATTTTTATCTGTTGCTTGTGATAGTGCTTTTATATTAGTAAATCCAGCTATCCCTATAGGAGTTATAGCGGCTTCTGTACCACCAGATATAACTATGTCTTGATATCCATTTTTTATCATTCTAAAGCTTTCACCTATACAATGTGTTCCTGATGCACATGCAGTTACCATTGAAATTGATTCACCTTTTGCACCTAGCTCTATTGCAACATTTCCTGCTGCCATATTAGCTATATTCATTGGAATAAACATTGGACTTACTCTGTCTGGTCCTTTTTCATGGATATTTGTCATTTCTTTCTCCATTGTTTCTAATCCACCTATTCCTGAACCTAATATTACTCCGACTCTTTCCATATTTTCTTTTTCTCTATCTAATTTGCTGTCTTCCCAAGCCTCTTTTGCTGCAATTATTGCAAATTGAGAAAAAGTATCTAATCTTTTTGCTGCTTTTCTATCAAAATATTCTTCTGGATTATATCCTTTTACTTCTGCTGCTAGCTTAACTTTAAAATTAGTAGTATCAAAATGTGTTATTTCATCAATTCCACACTTTCCTTCTTTTATACCTTTCCAAAATTCTTTTGTATTATTCCCTATTGGAGTTATTGCCCCAAGTCCTGTTATAACTACTCTTCTTTCCATATCTTTATCCTTTCATTTCTTATTAATTTACATTACCATTCCGCCATCTATATTAATAACTTGCCCAGTTATATATGAACTATCTTCTGATGCTAAAAATTTTACAACTTTTGCAACTTCTTTTGGGCTTCCCATCCTTCTTAATGGAATTTGTACATTTATTCCTTCTTTTACATTATCTGATAAAACTTTTGTCATATCTGTATCTATAAATCCTGGTGCTATAGCATTTACCAAAATATTTCTACTTGCAACTTCTTTTGCTAGGCTTTTTGTAAATCCTATTATTCCTGCTTTTGATGCTGAATAATTGGTTTGACCTGCATTTCCTGCTACACCTACTACTGATGAAACATTTATTATTCTTCCTGATTTTTGTTTTATCATATATGGAATTACATTTCTTGTTACATTAAATGTTCCAATCAAGTTTATATCTATTACTGCTTCAAAATCTTCTTTTTTCATTCTCATTATTAATCCGTCTTTTGTAATACCAGCATTATTTACTAATATATCTATTTTTCCAAATTTTTCTACAGTTTCTTTAACCATAGACTCACATTGTTCAAAATTCGCAACATCTGCTCCTACAAATTCGCATCTTACTCCATATTCTTCTATTTCTTTTTTTAGGTCCTCCATTCCTTCTTGCATACTTCTATAATTTACTGCTATATCAAATCCATTTTGTGCAAGTTCTAATGCTATTTCCTTTCCAATTCCTCTTGTTGCACCTGTTATTAACGCTACTTTTCTTTCGCTCATTTTTTATTCATCCTTTCTATTTTTATTTTAAAGCTTGTAATGTATTTTCCAATGTTTCTATATTTTCAATATTAAATACATTTACTTCTTTTTCTAATTTTTTACATACTTTTTTTACAAAACCCGATAATGTTTTTCCTGGTCCTATTTCTATAAATGTATCTATTCCCATTTCTATCATTTTTTCAATAGATTTTCCAAATTTTACTGGATTTACAACATGTTTTGCTAATATATCTGCCATATTATCTTCTTTTCCATATTCTTCTCCATTTAAGTTCTTTATAACTGGCATAGTAAAGTCTTTAAAATCGATTTTTTCTAATTCTTTTTTTAGTTCTGTTGATGCTTCTTGTAATTTTTCTGTATGAAAAGGTCCACTAGTTTTTAATTCTATTACTCTTTTTGCCCCTAATTCTTTTGCATTTTCCATAGCTTGAGCTACTGCTTCTTTTTCTCCTGATACAACTACTTGACCAGGACAGTTATAGTTTACTGCTTTTACAAATCCATTTGTTACTTTCATGCAAGCTTCTTCTACTTTATTGTCTTCTAAACCGATTATTGCAGCCATTGCCCAATCTCCTTTAGGTGCTAAATTTTGCATTAGTTTTCCCCTAGTTCTTACTATTTTTGCCCCATCTTCTAAACTAATAGCACCTGCTGCAGTTAATGCACTATATTCTCCCAAACTTAAACCTGCTGCCACAACTGGTTTTATTCCGTTATTTTTTAATATTTCTAATATTGCCATACTCATTGCATATATTGCTATTTGTGTATTTTCTGTTTTATTAAGTTCTTCTTGGCTTTCTTCATATGTAAGTTTTTCTATGTTTTCATCTAATGTATTATCAATTATATTATATACATTTCTTGCTTCTTCATATTTTTCATATATATCTTTTCCCATTCCTACTACTTGTGTTCCTTGTCCTGGAAAAATATAAGCTATTTTCATGTTTTATCTCCTTTGATTTTAAACTTATCATTTATCTTTATATGTGATACTATAATTGCAATCTCAAAATTTTCGTATAAAATTATAGCATATATAATATTTTTTTGCATTAGTTCTAACCAATCGGTCGAAAAAATAGATTCAGCTTTAGACCTGTCCCTAAAACGAATTTTTTTTCGTTTTAAGACCTGTCCCTAAAGCGAATTTTATGATATACTTATGTTATTATATTTGATTGGAGAATTTAAAATGAATTTAAAATACTTAAAAATTTTAGAATATGATAAGGTTATTCATAAATTAAGTACATATTGTAAAACTTATATTGGTAAGGAAAATGCAAATAATATATTGCCTGAATTTAATTCTAATGCAGTTATTGCTTCTTTAGAGTTTACAACTGAAGCTATTAGTTTAATTTATAGAAAGGGTAATGTTCCTATTTGTGATATTCCAAATATTTCTGTTTCTCTTAAAGTTCTAGATAGTATTGGTGTTTTAAGTAATTTAACATTACTAAATATTGCACGATTTTTGAAAATTTCTAGAGAAGTAAAAGAATATTTTTTCTCTTCAGATGATATAGATTTATCTGTATATTTTAAATTATATGATTTGTTTGATTTGCTCTATGCAAATCAAAATATAGAAAATAAAATTTTCTCTGTTATATTGGATGAAAATACTATTTCTGATAATGCTTCTACTAAACTTGCTTCAATTAGAAGAGAAATTAGAAAACTAGAGCAAGATATTAAAGATAAATTAAACTCTTTTATACATTCTAGTACCTATTCTAAATATATTATGGAACCAATTATTACAATTAGAGCTAATAGATATGTAATTCCAGTTAAGGAAGAATATCGTTCACAAATAAAAGGCTTTATACATGATATTTCTAGTAGTGGTTCTACTGTATTTATTGAACCAATTAGTATTTTTGAATTAAATAATAAAATAGCTAACTTGAAAATCGAAGAAAATATAGAAATTGAAAAAATATTAGCAAATCTTACTAGTATGTTATATGATTATACAAATTATTTAAAAAGCAATATTTCTATCTTAGGAAATCTAGATTTAATATTTGCTAAAGCTTCATATTCTATAGAAATTGACGGAATTTTACCTAAAATTAATAATGATAAATATATAAATCTAATATCTGCAAGACATCCGTTAATTGATAAAAATGTAGTAGTGCCTATTGATATTTCAGTAGGCAAAGCATATTCTTCATTAGTTATAACTGGTCCTAATACTGGAGGTAAAACTGTTTCTCTAAAAACTACAGGGCTTTTACTTCTTATGGTTTATTCTGGTATATACATTCCTGCAAAAGAAGAAAGTTCGATATTTGTTTTTGATAATATATTTGCAGATATTGGAGATGAACAAAGTATTCAGGAAAACTTAAGTACTTTTTCATCACACATAACTAATATTGTAGAAATAACAAATAATATTACTTCAAATAGCTTAGTTTTACTAGATGAACTTGGTTCTGGAACTGATCCTATTGAAGGAGCCAATCTTGCAATTAGTATACTAAAATACCTTTTTGATTTAGGTGTTGTAACTTTGTCTACTACCCATTACCAAGAGTTAAAAAACTATTGTATTGCAACAAATGGATTTCAAAATGCAAGTTGTGAATTTGATATAGAAAATTTGAAACCTACATATAAATTGCTAATTGGAATTCCTGGAAAAAGCAATGCTTTTGCAATTAGTAAAAAACTTGGATTAAATAATAAAATTTTAAATATGGCTAATTCTTTAATGAAAAATGATGATATACATATAGAAGATTTAATGAAAAAAATATATGATAGTAAAATAGAAATTGAAAAAGAAAATGAAAAAATCAAAAAAAATTCTGCTCAAATAGAATCACTTAGAAAAAAATTAGAAAATGAAAATAATCTACAAAAAGAAAAACAAGATAAAATGTTAGGAGATGCCAAAAAAGAAGCAAAGGAAATTATATTATCTGCTAAAAATAAAGCAAATTCAATTATAAAAGAATTAAATAACTTAAATAAAAATGATTTGTCTAAAGCAAATAATTTAAGAAATACACTAAATGATGAATTAAAATCTATTTCATCTAATACTTCTAATAACAGCTTGAATTTAGAAGATTTAAAAGATTTAAATAGTAAATTTAGTTTAAAAAATAGTTCTTTAGAATTTAACACTAAAAACCAAAAATCTTCTGTAACATTTGTAAAAGGAAATAATTTAAAATCTAAAAATATTTCTAATGAAATAAATGTAATTGGATTAAATGTTGATGAAGCAATTTTTGTAATAGATAAATATTTAGATGATTGCTCTATTGCTAAACTTGTAACAGTTAGAATAGTACATGGAAAAGGAACTGGCAAATTAAGAGAAGGTATTCATAATTATTTAAAAACTAATTCTCATGTAAAATCTTTTAGACTAGGTACATTTGGTGAAGGTGAAATGGGAGTTACCGTTGTTGAACTTTAAGAAAATTTCTTAAAGTTCAATTCCTTTTGCTTTAATTTCTTATTATATAAGAAAAGTGGCTTCCCTTTTTGTAGCATTTAGCTTCGCGAATATGCATAGCCCCAGTAAACTTAACCTTGCCCAATAGCGAAAATTGATAAGAATACTGAAATATCAAGAAAAATATTGATTTTTCCTATACAACAAAAAAAAATGAACTTCAAGGTTTTCCTTAAAGTTCAATTTATATATAATTATTTTTTATTTACTAATTCTTTTAATGCTTTTCCTGCTTTGAATACAGGTGCTTTAGAAGCTGGTATTTTAATTTCTTCTTTAGTTTGTGGGTTTCTACCTTTTCTAGCAGCTCTTTTTCTTACTTCAAAAGATCCAAATCCAACTAATTGAACTTTATCTCCTTTAACTAATGCTTCTGTTACAACATCTATAAAAGCATTTAATGTTGCTTCTGCATCTTTTTTTGTTTCTCCTGTTTTAGCTGCGATAGCTGCGATTAATTCTGATTTGTTCATTTTCATTACCTCCTATAAGATTTTCATATGTAGACTG